>WLNG01000047.1 GCA_009699915.1 Actinomycetota bacterium | reverse complement strand
TCGATGACGCGCGCGCCGTCAGGCAGCGCGAGCGCCGCCTCGACGAGCAGCTCGGTCTCCGGGCGCGGGATCAGGACGCGGCGATCGACGCCGAGCTCGATGTGACGGAAGCCCCGGCGTCCGACCAGATAGGCGACCGGCTCGCCGAGGACGGCGCGCCGCCGAACGAGATCCTGGAGCTCACGGACGGCAGGGCCGCTGACGGCGAGGTCTCGGCCGGCAAAAAGCTCCAGCCGCTCGACGCCGAGCACGTGTGCGACGAGCACCTCGGCATCGAGGCGGGCTGTCGGGCTGCCGGCCGCGGCGATCGCCGTCGCGGCCGAATCGACCGCCTCGCGTGCGGGCGTTCCCACGCGCGACATCAGGCCTGCGTGGCCTGGGCCTCGAGACGCCTGCGGCGCTCGTCCGCCTCGAGTGCCGCGGTGAACTCCTCCAGCGCACCCTCGAGCACCCCATCGAGGTCGTGGACGGTGACCTTCACGCGGTGATCGGTCACCCTGCGCTCCGGATAGTTGTAGGTGCGGATCTTCTCGGCGCGATCTCCGGTCCCGACCTGCGAACGACGGTCGGCGGCGAGCTCCGCCTGCTGTTCGGCGACAGCGCGCTCGTAGAGGCGCGCGCGCAGGACTCGCAGCGCCTTCTCACGGTTCTGGAGCTGGCTCTTCTCGTCCTGCATCGAGACGACGACCCCGCTCGGCCGATGCGTGATCCGCACGGCCGAGTCGGTCGTGTTGACCGACTGGCCTCCGGGTCCGGACGAACGGTAGACGTCGATCTGCAGGTCGTTCTGGTCGATGTGGACGTCGACGTCCTCGGCCTCCGGCAGCACCGCGACGGTCGCCGTGCTCGTGTGGATGCGGCCCTGCGACTCGGTGACCGGGACGCGCTGCACGCGATGCGTGCCGCCCTCGTACTTGAAGACCGAGAAGGCGCCGTCGCCCTTGATCGCAAAGGTGTACTTCCCCTCGCTCGCCTCGAGCTGCTCGGGGGTGAAGCCCCGCCGCTCGGCGTAGCGCGTGAGCATCCGGTGGACGTCGCCGGCCCAGAGTCCGGCCTCCTCGCCGCCGGCCCCGCCCTGAATCTCGACGATGACGTTCTTGTCGTCGTTCGGATCGGACTCGACCATCGCGAGCCGGATCTCCTCCTCGAGCTCGGTGATCCGCGCGCGCGAGGAGGCGAGCAGGTCGCGCACCTCCGCGTCGTCGGCGCCCTCGTCGAGCATCTCCTGCGCGCCCGCTGCGTCGTCGACGGCGCGGCGCCACTCCTCAGCGAACCTGGCGGCGGGCTCCAGGCGCCGGTAATCGCGCCCGGCCTGCGCGTAGCGGTTGCGATCCCCGATCACCTCAGGGTCCACGACCGCCGCGGAGACCTCAGCGAACCGGGCCTCGATCTGTTCGACAAGCGACTGGATCACGACGCTGTGAGGCTACCGTCCGGCCTAGGCGGCGATCTCGACGCCGATGAGATCGTCGTCGTCGAAACTGCCGGGCGTCTCACGCGCGAGGACCGCGTTCATCGCAACGATGGCGACGGCCAGTTGGTCGAGGTCGGGCTCACGCGTCGTGAGCAGCTGGAGCTTGAGCCCCGGCCACATGATCGCGCGCACCCAGCGTCGGGCGCGGTGCTTGCCCGCCAGCTTGATGATCTCGAACGAGATCCCCGCGATCACCGGAACACCGGCGATGCGCGAGACGATCAGCGCCCACCAGGGGAGCATCCCCAGCGGCGAGAAGACGAAGATCGCGACGACCATCACGATCAGCAGGAAGCTCGTCCCGCAGCGGGGGTGCAGGCGCGAGAAGCGCTGGGCGTTCTCGGGCGTGAGCGGCAGCCCGGCCTCGTAGCAGGAGATCGTCTTGTGCTCAGCACCGTGGTACTCGAAGACGCGCCTCAGGTCGCGCAGCTTGGAGATCAGGATCAAGTAGAGGAGGAAGATCAGCGTGCGCAGAACCCCCTCGACGATCCAGAAGACGACCGCTGAGCCGAGCTGGTCCTTGATGAGGTTCGTCAGCGTGACCGGGACGATGAAGAAGAGGCCGACGGCGAGGGCCAGCGAGAGGACGATCGTCAGGGTCCAGAGCCAGCCGGAGATCTCCTCCTCCTCGCCGGGGACCTGGGCGTTCGCGGCGATGCCGAGCGCCTTGAAGCCGATCCCGAGCGACTGACCCAGAGCGATCACGCCGCGCACGACCGGCAGGCGCAGCGCGCGGTGACGCTTCAGAATCGAGTCGATCTCGTGCGTTTCGACGATGATCTCCCCGGACGGCGGATCGTTCAGGTCGAGGCGCTCCCCTGCCTCGTCGAGCTGTTCTGGAGCCGGGGTGCGGCAGGCGACCGCCCACGTGCGCACTCCGCGCATCATCACTCCCTCGAGCACCGCCTGACCGCCGACGGGAGCGTCGCGCGTGGCGACCCACTCGCCCGGCTCCTCATCGAAGGCGTGCTGGGCCTCCGGCTGCTCGGGGCGCATCTCGGCCACCGGTCAGCCCCGATACCGCGGGATCAGTCGCGATCCGTAGCGGAGCGCATCGCTGCGCGGCGGCGGAAGCGCTCGACCCGGCCGCCGGTGTCCACAAGCTTCTGCCTGCCCGTGTAGAACGGGTGGCAGTTCGAGCAGATCTCGACGTGGATCGAGGGCGTGGTCGAACGCGTGGTGAAATCGTTGCCGCAGGTGCAGGTGACGTGCGACTCGATGTACTCGGGATGGATCTCAGTCTTCATGACGGGCTGGAGTCTAGCTGGGAGCGGGCGTCGCCCCGCAGCGTCGCCGCAGAACGTTGTTCGTCTCGTCACCCTCGGTGACCTCGCCGGCGGCGTCGGCGGTGAAGCGCACGATGCTCCCGGCCTTGCAGCGCGGTGCCCGGAAGATCACGAGCGCGCCCCGCCCGCGCGTGCCGACCGCCCCGACCTTCACCGGTGGGTACTCGATCCCGTTGACGGTCAGCGTCGCCTCGGACGGCGGAGCGACGGCGCGCCCACGGTTGCGCACGAAGACGCGATAGACGAGCAGATCCGGCGTCGTGCCAAGCGAGATCGCCGGATCCTCGAGCAGCAGATCCGGCAGGCGGTTGGGCTGGGTGCAGGCGCGCGAGAACTTCCGCGCCTTGCGCTGCACGGAACCGTCGGCGGCGTGCCAGCGGAAGTCCACCACAACGCGGTAGCTGAAGCCGGGCTCCAGCCCGGCGACCCGCTTACGGACGATGAACGCGCCGATCCCAGCGCTCGAGCGATCCCAGACGCCCATCGCATCGACCCCGGGGACCTCGTTCCAGATTGTCGCCCTGGCCGCCCGCTGGGAGAGCGTGAAGCGCATCTCCATGCGGCCACCCAGCGACGGGGAGGCGGGCATCGAGCCACGGAAGGTCGCCGACCTCCCCGCGCCGCCGGTCGCGCAGCGCTGAACAACGACGGTTGCCCCGCCCTTCATCTGCGCCGCAGCTGACCGCTGCGTCGTCGATGGATGCGTGGGCGAGGCCAACGCGGCAGCGGGAAGCACGAGGGCTGCGACCGCGAAGGCCGTGGGGATGAGTGACCGTGAACTGGGCATCCGATTCATGGAACACGCGCGGGGGTCGATCGTTGCGCCTCCCTATGTGAACGCAACGACTTCTTCAATCAGGTGATCTGATAAAGCGGTCCGTCGCCACCCTCAGGCGTCGTCAGGCGACCGCCCTTGGCAGTGATCGCCCCGCACTGGACGCAGTTCGTGTAGTTCACGATCACGTCGACGTCACCGCTCTCCGGCGCGTCGTCCGGAATCTCGTAGACGCCCGCCGGACACATCCAGCGCCACGTCTCCGCGATCTCGCGCGGAACGTGCTTCTGCACGCGGATGTGGTTCGGCGCGTCATCACGGGTCTGGTTGCCGGTGATGTAGACGCTCGAGAGCTTGTCGAAGGTGTACGTGCCGTCGGGCTTGGGATAGCTCTTGCTCGTCTTGCCGATAAACATCGGCCGCGAGTCGTTGCGATGCCATGCGAGGCGGCCCGCGGGAAGCTTGCCCTTCGTCGCGATCGCAAGATTGACGAGCGGCCCGCCCTTGATGAAGCCCTTCTGGAACGGCTGGCGCGTGTTACGGACCTCGTAGAGCTCCTTGCCGGTCGTCGACTCTTCAAGGCGCGTCTCATACTCGTCCAGCGTGGTCTGGCCACGCGAGATCGCCTCGTAGATCGTCTCGCCGGCGAGCTTGCCGGAGAGCACCGAGTGGTGGACGCCCTTCAGCGAGACGGTGTCGACGAGGCCCGCGGCATCACCGACGAGCAGCGCGCCGGGCATCGTGACCTTCGGCACCGACCAGTACCCGCCGCCCGGCAGCGCCTTCGCGCCCCAGGCGACGCGCTCGCCGCCCTTGAGGATCTTGCGGACCATCGGGTGGGTCTTGAAGAGCTGGAGCAGGTCGTGGGCTGACGTGGTCGCGTCGGCGTACTCGAGGTCGACGACGAAACCGATCGAGACGAGGTGCTCGCCGGTGTTCTCGTCCTTCATCGGATAGATCCACGTGCCGCCGATCTGTCCGTACTTCGCCGACAGCTTCAGCGGCCACGGACCGATCGTGTGGATCAGGCGGTCGAGCGGCTTGGGGACCTTCCAAACCTCCTTGACCCCGAGCTCCCAGACCTGCGGCTCGCGGTTCTCGCCAAGGCCGAATTCGCGGATCGCGGCGCCGGTCAGATTGCCCCAGCAGCCCTCCGCAAGCACGACGACCTGGGCCTTGATGTCCGTTCCTGGCTCGAAGTTGCCGAGCTCCTCGCCGTCCTTGCCGCGCCCCTTGTCGCCGGAGCGCACGCCGACGACGCGGCCCTCCTCGACAATCAACTGGGTCGCGGAGGTCTCGGTGAGGACGTACGCCCCGCTCTCCTCGGCGATGCGCTGCTGGAAGCGGGCGAGCGCCGCGACGGAGATGACCTCGTTGCCGTGATTCTTAAATGGCGGTGGTGGCGGGATGCGCAGGGCGATCCGCTTGGAGGGGGTCAGGTAGACCGCCTCCTTCTCGACTTCGCCGAAGGCGAAGCCCTCCTTGCGCCAGTCCTCGCGCGTGAGGTCGGGGAAGAGCTCCTCCAGCGGACCGGGGCGCATGACGGCGCCGGACAGGTTGTGTCCACCGCACGTCTTCGCCTTCTCGATCACCGCGACCGGGACCTCGCCGAGGCGCTCGAGCGTCTCGGGATCGTCAGCCAGAAGCTGGAGGATGCGATTCGCGCAGGCAAGACCGGCAGTGCCGCCACCGACGATCGCGACGCCGACCTCGATGACCTCGTCCTCGGGGTCAAGCCCCCGCTTGATGAACTCTCCCGGGCTGTCGACCGGCGGCGGATAGGCCGCCGGGACCACACCCCTGCCGCGCGACAGGCCCATTCGATCAGCCGCCCTTCTTGGCCTTCACGGCCTCGGTGAGCTTCGGCAGGATCTTGTTGAGATCGCCGACGATGCCCAAGTCGCTGAACTCGAAGATCGGCGCGTTCGCATCCTTGTTGATCGCGACGATGTTTTCCGCGTTCTGCATCCCGACCTTGTGCTGAATCGCGCCGGAGATGCCCGCCGCGAGGTAGAGCTTCGGGGCGACGGTCTTGCCCGTCTGGCCGATCTGCCCCGCATACGGGAACCAGCCCGCATCCACGACTGCGCGCGTTGCCGCGACCGCCGCGGTGCCACCGAAGGCGCTGGCGAGGTTGTTGCAGAGTTCGAACCCCTCGGCGGCGCCGAGCCCACGCCCGCCGGCCACGAGGATGTCCGCGCCCTCGATGTCCACATCGGCGCCACGCTGCTCGCCGCGCTGGACCATCGACGCCTTGGTCGAGAAATCCGAGTACTGGACGACCAGATCCTCAACCGGGGCGCTGCCGCCGGTCTCCTTGATCTCGAAGGCGTTGAGGCGTGCGATGACGATCCCGACCGGGCTGCGGAACGAGATCTCGGAGATCGCCGAGTCGCCGAGGATCGGGCGCTCCGCGACGAGCTTGCCGCCTTCGGCACGCACCGCGGTGACCTCCATCGCGACGCCGGCGCCCAAGCGCGCGGCCAGACCGGCGCCGACCTCGAAGCCGAGCAGGCCGCCGCCGAAGAGCGCGTAGCCGTAGCCGCCCGCGTCGATGGCGGTCGCCATCGCGTCGACGACCGGCTGCGCCAGACCCTCCGGGCCGGCGGCGCGCAGGACCTTCGCGGCACCGTACGCGCCGAGCGAGGCTGCGAGATCGTCGGGAACGTCGCCGACGACGATCGCGTGCGCCTCGCCACCGATCTCGGCCGCCAGACGGGCAGCCTCGGAGACCGCCCCGATTGAGTTCTTGTTGATCGCCCCGTCGTAGTGCAGGGCGTAGACCAGGATGTTCGCCATCTAGATCAGCTTCCTCTCGTCGAGCCAGGCGACGATCTGCTCGACCGTCTGGGCGGTGTCTTCATCCTCGATGATCATGCCGGGCGCCTTCTTCGGCGGCTCCTTGGAGCCGGTCCACTGGGCAGCCGAGTTGTCGCCGCCGACCTTGGACGCGTCGATCGACACGTCGGCGACAGAGAGGGTGTCGAGCTGCTTCTTCTTCGCACCCATGATCGCCTTCAGCGACGGGTAACGCGGCTCGTTGATCGCGTCGCCGACGGAGATGACCGCAGGGAGCGGGATCTGGACTGTGTCGTAGCCGTACTCGGCCTGACGCTCGGCGCGCAGGGTGTTGCCACCCTCGACGTCGATCTTGATCACCTGGGTGAGCGAGGGCATCCCCAGATGGTCTGCGACGACCGCGCCGATCGTGTAGCACTCGCCGTCATCGGACTGCTGCCCGAGCAGGACGAGGTCGGGGTTCTCTCGCTTCAGCGTCTGAGCGAGCGCGTAGCCGGTCGCGGCGACGTCCGAGCCGGCGAGCGCGGCATCGGACAGGTGCACCGAGCGGTCGGCGCCCAGCGAGACTGCCTTGTGGAGCGCGCGCACCGCGGACTCTGGGCCCATGGAGACGGCGACGATCTCCTCCACCGGAAGGGCGCCGCTCTCCTTGAGCTGCATCGCCGCCTCGATGGCGTGGGTGTCGTACGGATTGAGGTTCTTCTCACCGCTGCGGTCCATGCGCCCCGTTGCCGGGTCGATGCGCTTCTGGACGGCGGCGTCTGGTACCTCTTTCACCAGGACGCAGATTTTCACTTGAATTCTCCTTCGGGCCTACGTGGTCGGGGACGCCTACTCAGCGTGCATCTCGCTGATGAACAGCGTCCTGGATGAAGTCGATGATGCTCTCGGTCGGAGCGCCCGGCGTAAAGACCTCCGCGACCCCGAGCGCCTTCAGCTCAGGGATGTCGTCGGCCGGGATGGTGCCGCCGACGGTGACGACGACGTCGTTGACGCCCTCCGCGCGCAGCAACTCCACGATCCGAGGAACCAAGGTCATGTGCGCGCCGGAGAGGATCGAGAGGCCGACGGCATCGGCGTCCTCCTGGATGACCGTCTCGACGATCTGCTCCGGCGTCTGATGAAGGCCGGTGTAAATGACCTCCATGCCGGCATCGCGCAGTGCACGGGCGATGATCTTCGCCCCGCGATCGTGCCCGTCGAGGCCAGGCTTGGCGACGACGACGCGGATCTTCTGCTGACTCGGTGCGCTGGTCATGATGAGGGGCGGCGAATGCCGCTCTTGAAGCGTAGTCGCTCGGACGCCTCGATGGCCCTCTGGCGCTCCCGATGCCGGCGTCAGCGGACGCGAACCCGCAGCGCCATTCCGGGGTGCAGCGTGCACAGGAAGCGCAAGCTGCCCTTGCGGCGCAGCGTGAGCGTGAGCGTGCGCGCGCGCACTCGCGCAGTGAGATAGCTCCGCGGGACGCCCGGCCCAGACAGGTTGTGGGCGATGCTCCCGGCCCAGACGAAGCGCACGCGCGCGCCTCGGCGCACGGTGAGCGAGCTCGGCGCCATCACCGAATCGATGAGCTTGACCGTCGAGGTGGCGGAGGCGCGGCCCGGAGCCTGCGGAGCGGCGATCGCCGGTGCGGCGACCGCCAAGGAGACAAGAACGAGGATCGACGCGATGGCCGGACGATGCATGGGCAACAGCGTGCCAGATCGCGGTCGGCGACGCGGCATGTGTCGCTCAGTCGCGGCGGCGCCCACGGGCCGCCGTCGCGGCTGCGCCGGCGAGCGCCATCGCAGCGAGCGCGCCGACGCCGGTCAGACGGCGTCCGAAGCGCTCGGTCCGAATGATCTGCCACCCCTCCGCCGCAGCGACGGCGGCGAGGTCGGCGTCCGGGTTGACGGCGACGGGGTGCCCGACCAGGCGCAGCATCGGCAGATCGGACTCGGAGTCCGAATAGGCCCACGAAACCGCGAGATCGATGCCTTCTGCGTCCGCCAGCTCGCGCACGCGCTGCGCCTTGCCCTCGCGATAGGTGAAGGGGCCGTCATCGCGTCCGGTGAGAATCCCGTCGACGACCTCGCTGCGCGCCCCGATCCCGCCGTCGAAGCCGAGCACCGCGCTGAGCATGTCGGCCAGCGCTTGGCCGCTCGCCGTGGCGATGTAGACGCGCCGCCCCGCGTCCTGGTGCTCGTAGGCGACCTGCAGAACCTCAGGCTCGATCCTGGCGAGCACGCCGGCGAGCACCTCGGGCAGCATGCGGCGCAACTCGACGGCGCTGCGGCCCGCGACGATGCTCGCCGACTCAGCGCGCATGCGCTGCGTCCACTCGTCGGTCGAGCCGCGCAGCCGGAAGCGAATGTTCTGCACGGCGAAGCCGAGCAGCTGCCGGCCGGAGATCATCCCGGCGTCACGGGCCGCACGGGCCCAGAAGACGCC
>WLNG01000046.1 GCA_009699915.1 Actinomycetota bacterium | reverse complement strand
TAAAACCCCGGCAAAACCATATGTGCGGACTCTCACGAGTACGCCCTCGCCGCCTAGTTCATAGCTAGGTCGTGAGGTCTGGGCCCCGGCCTGCCGGCCGTCGGGATGTCCTGGATCAGAATGCCGGCTCACCCGTCGAGGTCCGCCTTTGCCGGAACGGGGACATCTTCAGAGGGCTGGCTCCCCGGAACCCCGTCCGCAAGGCGACCGGGAGGCGAGATCAGAGTGCGGACTACGCTCGTAGAAGCTGTCTCTACGCGGTCATGGACGCGGGTTCGATTCCCGCCGTCTCCACTTCGGTTCCGGGTCGCGACAAGGCGACGTCGCGGACCGAGAACAGGCCGGGCGCCCGCGCGCACAGCCCGCCGGGACACCACCGAATCACCACGACCGACACCATCGCGCGCTTGACGCGGAACGTCGGCACAGACAAGCGCGGTCGTCGTGGAGCGCCGAGGGCCGCCCGTTTCCAATGCGGGCGCTTGCGTTCCCGGCGCCTCGGACCGGCAGCGGCCAACCAGCTTCCGTGCCAGGCCCGGCGGGGAGCGGGCAGAGAGGCGCCTGGACGCCACCCCGCCATTCGGTCGGCCCGAAGCTGCAGTTTTGGAGGGGCCCGTGGTGCGCTAGCGTCGGGCGCGCTAGATTGGCCCACCGCCACGCTCGGAGGAACGATGAGATTCGGACGGATTACCCTGACCCCGGCGGTGGTCGTAGCGCTGCTTGCGTGCGCTGCACCGGCCAGCGCCCGCCACGGCGCCGAGGGCCCGCTGGTCATAGGCCACCGCGGGGCGGCCGGCTACCTGCCCGACCACACCCTCCGGGGTTACGCGCTGGCGATCAAGCTCGGCGCGGACTACGTGGAGCCCGACCTCATCTCCACCAAGGACGGCGAGCTGATCGCCCGCCACGATCCCAACATCAGCGACGACACCAACGTGAGCGAACACCCCGAGTTCGCCTCGCGCATGCGCACGATGATGATCGACGGCACGGAGGAGGAAGGCTGGTTCGCCTCGGACTTCACGCTCCAGGAGATCAAGACCCTCCGCGCGGTCCAGCCGTTCGCCGAGCGCCCGCAGCAGTTCAACGGCCAGTTCCAGATCCCGACGTTCCAGGAGGTCATCGACCTCGTCAAGCGCGAGTCTAAGCGCCGGCACCGGCCCATCGGCATCTACCCGCAGACCGAATATCCGACCTTCCACCGCGACCTCGGGCTGCCGCTGGAAAGAAAGCTCGCGACCGCGCTGAACCGGGCCGGCCTCGGCCGCCGCCACTCGCCGGTGTTCATCCAGTCCTTCGAGCCGTCCAGCCTGAAGCAGCTCAACCGGATGACCAACGTGCGCCTGGTGCAGCTCATTGATGCCAACGACGTCAACCCGGACGGCTCGCTCGACTATGCGGGGCGGGACGGGCGCCCATACGACTGGACGGTGTCCGGTGACCCGAGCCTGACCTCGCGTACGTTCGGGTTCTTCGCCACCAACGCGGGTCTTAATGAGATCGCGACCTACGCGGACGGCATCGGGCCTTGGAAGCGCTACATCGTCAGCACCGAGGCCGTGGACTCCAACCACGACGGCACCGTCGGGGACGAGAACAGCGACGGACTGATCGACGAGGCCGACCGTCGCCTGCTGCCGCCCACCTCGCTGATCCGGCGCGCCCACCGCCGCGGCCTGTTTGTGCACACCTGGACGTTCCGGGACGAGTCGCGCCGCCTCGCGGCCGACTACGACGGCGACCCGATCAACGAGTACCTGCAGTTCTTCAGGCTCGGCATCGACGCAGTGTTCTCCGACTTCACCGACACAGCGGTGGAGGCGCGTCGGAGCTTCGCGCACGACGGCGGGTGACCCGGTCGGCGCGCGCGCCGGGCGAGCGTGCTGCGCGCACCTACGAGCGCCTCGTCGCACAGGACAACGGGCTGGCTCGCCTTCTGTCTCGCGTTACCGCATTCAACACCGGTCGGCTCCGCGACGCTGCGCGGAAGGTGGTTCGTGGAAAGAGGCCCGCCCCCACCGTCATCAAGCGGCACTTGCGGAGATGGGCTATCAGTCAACCGCGTCACGTCATGTCCGTTCCCCTGGGGGGTGCGCGATGCGTACGAGTCCAGCGGCGGCGCGACGACGCTGGGCGTCTACAGCCCCATCACCGGTCAGACCTACACGATGAACTGCAGCAGCGGGATTCCGATGGTCTGCGCTGGCGGGAACAACGCCCAGGTCACCATCCGATAGTTCACTGCACCTGCGGCAACGACTGGCCAGTACGGGTCAGATTGCTCCTACCGGCGCGTCGGGACAGCCTCAAGTCCGCAATTACGACGGGTTCAGGTGCATCTCGGCCGTCACGTCTTCCTGGTTCGGATCCCGTCCGGCCAGCTCCACTTTGGCATCGCCCGAACGTTGCCCCTGCCTGCCTCGTTCAGCGCCATACGGCTTAGCGGGGAGTCCGCTCGGTTGCATCCTTGCTCGGTGTGGTCCGCCTCGTGTACGGTGGGAGTTGCGCAGGTTGCCGTTGCGCGGGTCGAACACAGCGAAGTCTGAGGGGGTCCCGATGCAAAGTTTTGAACGGAGTTCGATGACGGTCGCGCTGCAAGGCGACGGACTCGATGTTCGTATTGAGGATGCCGGAGGGATGGCAGTGGGCATGTTCCGCCTGCCAGCCGGGACGGACCTGCGTCCGGCTCTGAACGGTTTGGAAGGGAATCTCTGCCAGTGTCCGCACTGGGGGTACATGCTCAAGGGGACGCTGCGGATGCACACTGCAGACGGCGTGCAGGAGTACACCTCGGGGCAGGCGTTCTACTGGGCGCCCGGCCACGCGCCCGAGGCGATCGACGACGTCGAATACGTGGATTTTTCGCCAGCGGCAGAACTTCACGCGGTCCTCGACCACGTGAAGGGGCAACCGTCAGCGTAGCCAGAGCGCGGCGCTCTGCGCCTCTCGTGCCGACGCCGGCATAGTCGACGACAGGAGCGCGATTTTCCCGTGCCCTCCCGCTCGCGCGCAGGCGAATCAGTGCGCCTGCGCGTAGCCCTTCACGCCGCCGAAATCGAGCATGACGCAGGCTTCGTCGCCTTCGGTCCAGGCGTCATGGCCGGGCGGGATGCTGAGCACCTCGCCGGCGGCATAGGTCATCTCCGAGCCGTCATCCATGTGGATGGTCATGCTCCCGGAGACGATGAAGCCGACATGCGGGACCTCACAGCTCTCGGTTCCCGCGAGCGGCTTCACGTCGTCCGACCAGCGCCATCCGGGCTCAAACGTCCCGCGGCCGACCGTGCCGCCGTCGAGCTCGACGACGTCCATGCGTCCATGCGCGCTGAATGGACGGACCTCATCCGGCGCATCGAACCTCTTGCCTGCTACCAAGGTCATGGCTTCTGCCTCTCTGAAATCGATGGGAACTCGGCCTACCCGCTTCGGTGTTTGACTACACGGCGGCTCGCCGGATCGCGTCCGTCAGCGATCCGGGTCGCGACGCCCGCGATGGCGTATGGTCGCCGCCATGACCGGGACGACCGACCAGACCACCTTCCCCGCCCGCGCCGTCGGCGCCACCGCAGCCGACGCGCCGCTCGCGCCGCTGGAGATTCAGCGACGCGCGCTCGGCCCGAAGGATGTGCGGATCGAGATCCGCTTCTGCGGCGTCTGTCACTCCGACATCCACTTCACGCGCGGCGATTGGGGTCCCGTGCCCTACCCGGCGATTCCCGGCCACGAGATCACCGGCATCGTCGCCGAGGTGGGCGCCGAGGTGACGCGCTTCGCGGTGGGCGACCGCGTCGGCGTCGGCTGCATGGTGGACTCGTGCCGTGAGTGCGACAACTGCCGCGAGGGTGATGAGCAGTACTGCCTGTCCGGGAACACGCAGACCTACGGATCGATGGGTCGCGATGGCGCGCCGACACAGGGTGGCTACAGCGACCGCATCGTCGTCGACGAGGACTTCGTCCTGCGCATCCCCGAAGCGCTCGAGCTCGACGCAGCAGCCCCCCTGCTGTGCGCCGGCATCGCGACGTATGCACCGCTGCGCCACTGGGGCGCCGGGCCAGGCTCGCAGGTCGCGGTCGTCGGTCTCGGCGGTCTCGGCCACATGGCGGTGAAGTTCGCCGCGGCGATGGGCGCGCAGGTCACCGTCCTGTCGCAGTCGCTGAGCAAGCAGGAGGACGGCCTGCGGCTCGGCGCCTCGGACTATCGCGCCACGAGCGATGCCGCGACCTTCGAGGAGCTCACAGGCCGGTTCAACCTGATCCTCAACACCATCGGCGCCGCGATCGACGTCGGGCCCTACCTCATGCTGCTGAAGACGAACGGCGCGCTCGTGAACCTCGGAGCTCCGGCCGAGCCGATGTCGGTGCCCGTCTTCCCGCTGCTGCTGCAGCGGCGCAGCTTCGCGGGCTCGGCGATCGGCGGGATCCGTGAGACGCAGGAGATGCTCGACTTCTGCGCCGAGCACGGGATCGTCTCGGAGATCGAGGTCATCTCCGCCGATGGGATCAACGAGGCGTGGGAGCGGGTCGTCAGCTCGGACGTGCGTTACCGCTTCGTGATCGACAACTCGACGCTCTGACCGAGCCAGATCGGCGCAGCGGCCCCGGGACTGTCGGTTCCGACCGTCCCAGTGCATGCGGCGCGGTCATAGCGTCGGATCTTCCCCGTCCCAGAAGGAGCGCAGATGCCGAACGCCGTCCTCGTCCATGGCGGTTTCCATGGCGGCTGGTGCTGGAGCCGCGTGAGCCGTCCGCTGCTGGCGGACGGGTGGACCGTCCATGCCCCGAGTCTCACCGGCGTGGCCGATCGGCTGCACCTGGCCGGGCCCGACGTCGGGGCGATGACGCACGTCAACGACATCGTGAGCCTGATCGAATGCGAGGAGCTCGATCGCGTGGTCCTCGTCGGGCACAGCGCCGGCGCGCACACGGCCGCAGGCGTCGCGGAGGCGATTCCCGAGCGGATCGCCGCCTTCATCGCGCTCGACGGCCTCGTTCCGCAGGCGGGTGAGAGCGTCAACGACGTGCTCGGCGAGAGCCAGGGCGTGCCCGATCTTTTCCGCCAGCTGGCCGCCGAGCACGATGGGGTGAACATCCCGCCGAGCGCGTTCACGGCGGAGGCGTTCGGCGTGACCGACGCGCAGGATGCCGCCTGGGTCGAGCGGCGGATGACCTCGCATCCGCTGCGGGCCTTCGAGGAACCGGTCCCCGTGGGGGAGGGCTTCGCCTCGATCGGGCACCGCCTGTTCATTCGCTGCGAGCGCTTCGAGGCCGCCTACGGGCAGGTCATGGTGGATCGCTTCTCGGCCGATCCCGGCTGGGAGGTCGCGCATTGGGACACCGGCCACGACGCGATGATCACCGACGCGGGCCGGACCGTGGAGGCGATCGTCGGGGCTGCCCGCGCTGCAGGCGCCTGAGGCTCAGCGGTCGTCGTAGACGCGGATCGAACCGCCGTAGCAGGCGACCCACACGCGCTTCATCAGCGGCTCGTACGTGATGCCGATCGGGTGTTCGCAAGCGGTGATCGTCTGGAGGGGCTGCATGTCGCGGCTGCGCAGCTTCGTCACCGTGCCGCTCTCGTAGTTCACGACGTAGAGCGTCTTCCCGTCGCTGGACATCGTGAGGCTGCGTGGCTGCTTGCCGGTGTTCGGGCTGTAGCGCACACGGTGTGTCTTGGTATCGAACTTCGCGACCCGTCCGGCGGCGTTGAGGGAGACGAAGATCGACTTGCCGTCGGGCGCGAACTCCAGTGCTCGCGGGCCGGAGCCGACCTCCATCGGGGTCGTCCTCCAGGTCTTGAGGTCCACGCGGATCAGCTGGCTGCCGCCCATCATCGCGACATAGGCGACCTTGCCGCTGGGGGAGACGGAGATGCCGCGCGGGTAGCGGCCGATCGGCACGTGGCGCAGCACGCGACCCTGCTTGACCGAGATCACGCTCATCGTCCACGAGCACCAGTTGGAGACCAGCACGTACTGGTTGTTCGGGGTGACCGCCACGACCTTCGGCACCGCGCCGACGCGGTAGGCGCGGTCGATCTTCAGCGACTTCATGTCGATCCGGTACACGAAGCTGCGGCTCGTGCCGTCGCCTGCGCTGCACGTGTCCTGCCCCTCGGGGCCGAAGTTGCCGCCGTACATCGAGTAGTTGGAGACGTAGCCGTAGCGCCCGTCCGGCGAAAAGTCCGCCTCGACGGGCGCGCCCTGGACGAGCCCCGGGTACTGCGGATACCCGAGCTTGGCGAGGTTCACCTGATCGGGGATCGTCTTCACCAGCCGCATCGACTTCGCGCCGTACACGGTCACCGTGTGGCTGTACATCATGTTCTGCGCGGTGACGTAGCCGGAGCCTGAGGCGGCGACCGACTTCGGGGAGATGTTGCCGGTGATGATCGTGCGCAGCTTCAGCCGGGCGAGATCGGAGGCGCGTGCCTTGATCGGCTGAAGCTTGGGCCCGGGAGTGGCTGCTCCGCGGGTGCTCGGGCCGGTCGTCGCCTCTGCGGTCTTCCCCGGTGGGGCCGTGCTGGCCTCCACCGAGGAGCTCGATCCGCCTGCCGAGGAGATCGCCCAGACCGCGACCGCGGTCAGCAGCAGCAGGACCCCGAGCGCGCTCAGCCGTCGCCGCCGGATCGCGGCGCGCCGGTCGGCGCGAGCGCTGCGGCGCGGCTCAGGGGGCGTGCTGGTCACAGCGGCTGCAGCATACGCCGTCGCGCGGTCACGCGGGGGAAGTCAGTCGGAATGCTCGTCGGCCATGCCCTGCACGCTGCCCGCGTCCCACCACTGCTGGAGGAACTGCGGCAGGTCGGCGGAGACGCGCATCGGGAACTGCGGGTCGCGCTTGTCGAGGAACGCCTGGACGCCCTCCTGCGCATCCGGCGAGCGGCCGAGCGCGTGGAGGCCGCGCGAGTCGATCTCATGCGCTGCGCGCGGCCCTGGCTCGGAAAGCATTCCCCAGAGCATCCGGCGCGCCGTCGCCACCGCGACCGGTGAGCTCGTCTGCGCGAAGGAGCGTGCGAGCTCCTGCGCCGCGCGCAGCAGCTCGTCCGGCTCGTGCAGGCTGCGCAGGAGCCCGCCTGCGAGCGCCTCCTGCGCAGGGAAGACGCGGGCGCTGTAGATCCACTCGGCGGCCTGCGAGATCCCCACGATCCGCGGCAGGAACCACGCCGAGCAGGCCTCCGGCACCAGGCCGATGCGGGTGAAGGGGAAGCCGATCCGGGCGGTGGTCGCGGCGAGCCGCACGTCCATCGCGAGCGTCATCGTGATGCCGATCCCCACCGCCGGACCGTTGATCGCCGCGATCGAGGGCTTGAGGCTGTCGTACAGGCGCCGTGCGATCACGCCGCCGAGGTCGGCATCGCGCTCCATGCGGAACTCGCCCGGATCCTCGCGCGCGAAGATCTCGGTGCCACCGCTGAGGTCTGCGCCCGCGCAGAACGCCCGGCCTCGGCCGGTGAAGACGAGCACGCGTACGCCATCGTCGGCGTCGGCACGGTCGATGGCCGCGAGGATCTCCCCGCCCATCTGGAGCGTGAAGGCGTTCAGCTGCTCCTCGCGGTCGAGGGTGACCGTCGCGACGCCGTCGGATACCTCGTACGTGATCTGCGCGAACGTCACCTACTGCTGCGCAGCAGCTCGCGGATCTCCTCGAGCACGCGCAGTTCGTCCGAGCGGGTGTCCGCGGGATCGATGCCACGCCGCCGCTGCATCGACTGCAGCGGCTTCACCACGAAGAAGAAGACCGCGGCCGCGATCGAGACGAAGGTGATCATCGCATTGATGAACGAGCCGTAGCCGAACACCGAACCGTTGATCGTGAACGAGAGCTGTGAGAAGTCCGGCTGGCCGAAGATCGCCGCGATGACTGGCGTTATGAGGTTCGTGATCAGCGATGCGACGAGCGCACCGAAAGCAGTCGCGATGACCACCGCGATTGCAAGTTCGACGATGTTCCCGCGCATCAGGAATTCGCGAAACTCAGTCAGGACCTTCGGCACTGGGGCCTCCTCGGGGTAAGGGCTGGACAGGTTCGCAGGCTACGACGGCGGGCGGTCGGCATCTCGGCATGGCCGGTAGATTCGCCGCATGCGCGCAACCGTGATCCATGCAGCCCGCGACATCCGCCTCGACGAGGTCCCGGACCCCGTGATCCAGAGGCCGACGGATGCGATCGTGAAGATCGCTGCGTCCTGCGTCTGCGGCTCGGACCTTTGGCCCTACCGGGGGATCAGCCGGCTCCCGGAACCCAAGCGGATCGGGCATGAACTGGTCGGCGTCATCGAGGAGGTCGGCGCCGACGTGACGACGCTGCGGCCCGGGGATTTCGTGATCGCGCCGTTCGCGGTCAGCGACGGGACCTGCGTGAACTGCTGCAATGGCATAACGTCATCCTGCGTCAACGGCGCCTTCTTCAGCTTCAACGGCGCCGACGGCCCGATGGACGGCGGGCAAGGCGAATGGGCGCGCGTGCCGCAAGCCGACGGGACGCTCGTGAAGGTCCCCGAGTACCCGGATGAGGAGCTCATCCCAAGCCTCCTGACGCTCTCCGACGTGATGGCCACCGGCCACCACGCAGCGGTCTCCGCTGAGGTCAGCCCCGGCGACGTGGTCGTCGTGGTGGGCGACGGGGCGGTGGGGCTGAGCGCGGTGCTCGCCTCCGCGCGGCTCGGCGCCGAGCGGATCGTGCTGATGTCGCGCCATGCCGATCGCCAGGCGGTCGGTCGGAGCTTCGGTGCGACCGACATCATCGAGGAGCGCGGGGCCGATGCCGTCGGGCGCCTGCAGGAGCTGCTCGGCGCGCCCGGGGCCGACGCGACGCTCGAATGCG
>WLNG01000045.1 GCA_009699915.1 Actinomycetota bacterium | reverse complement strand
TCAGAGACGATGGCGAAGTCCGCGGCGTTCGCGCCCGTGATCGCTGCGCCCGCCGACAGGCGCAGCGTCTGCGCCCCCAGATTGCGCACCGTCACCGAGCGCACCGAAAGGTCACCCACAACCCCGCTCCCGAACGCGCCGCCCGACCCGCGCGCCACCGGCGCCGAAACAAACACCTCCGCCGAATCGAGATAGACACCGTTGCTGCCGCCGGCGATCAGCACCCGCCCATCCGGAAGCGTCGCCGCAGCAAAGTCGTACCGCACGCCGGTCATCGTCGCGGACAAAAGGGAGAACGTGTTCGTGACCGGATCGAACACCTCCGCCGAAGCCAGCAAGCTGGAGCCGTTGTACCCGCCGGGGATCAGCACCCGCCCGTCCGGCAGCGTCGCCGCGGCCGCGCCGTACCGCGCGCTGGTCATCGCGGGCACGCTGGAGAACGTGTTCGTGACCGGATCGAACACCTCCGCCGAATCCAGCCAGCTGGGGCCGTTGCTGCCGCTGGCGATCAGCACCCGCCCATCCGCAAGCGCCGCCGCCGCCGGCAATCCCCTCGCGGTGATCATCGTCGCGGGCAAAAGAGAAAACGTGTTCGTGACCGGATCGAACACCTCCACCGAATCCAGGTCGGGTCCGCTGTTGTACCCGCCGGCGATCAGCACCCGCCCATCCGGAAGCGCCGCCGCATCCGCGGAGGTCCGCGCGCTGGACATCGTCGCGGACAAAAGGGTAAACGTGTTCGTGGCCGGATCGAACACCTCCGCCGAATCCAGATAGCCGCCGTTGCTGCCGCCGGCGATCAGCACCCGCCCATCCGGAAGCGCCGCCGCAGCCGCGGAGATCCGCGCGCTGGACATCGTCGCGGACAAAAGGGTAAACGTGTTCGTGGCCGGATCGAACACCTCCGCCGAAGCCAGATAGTTAAAGGAGCTGTCGTAGCCGCCGGCGATCAGCACCCGCCCATCCGGCAACAATGCCGCGGCCGGCTTGTCCCGCGCGACGCTCATCGTCGCGGACAGCTGCTGAAAGTACGAGCCCGCCCACGCCGGGCCGGCGAGCACGCCAGCCAGCACCGCCACGACACATCCCGTCAGCACCGTCCGCATCGCAACGCTCCCGCTCGATCAACCACCAACGTACCGGAACAGGCAGAGCCCGCACGCGACCCGCGCCCCGCACGCGCCCCGCGGCTCGCCAGAACCCCTCTAAAACGGCGAGGATCCCCCGCAGCGCAGGGGATCCAGCAGTGCGCCCGAGAGGATTCGAACCTCTGACCTTCGGTTCCGTAGACCGACGCTCTATCCAGCTGAGCTACGGGCGCAGCGGGGGCGCAGTCTAGCCGGGGCGCGGGTAGGGTCGCGGCGTGACCGATGCCCTGCGCGAGCGACTTGGGTTCCTGAGGGCCGGCCTCCGTGGCCGCTTGCGCTGGCGCGACCGCCAGGACCGCGCCCGCGCGCGGGCCGCGATGGAGGCGGTGGTCGGTCCGGGACCGGGGATCGACCGGCTGGCCCGGCGGCACCTTGCGCTGCACGAACAGCGCGAGCACTTCGTCCTGGACCAGCTGTCGAGCAGACGCGCGGACCCTGCGGGGGTCGCGGTGCTGCATGAGCTCTATGCGCAGCGCCGCGGCGTGCTGCTGAGCTACTGCCACCACGGGCTGTTCGCGAACATCGGCGCACCGGCCGCGCGGATCACGGGGGAGGAGGTTCTCGCGGTCGCGGGAGACTGGCTGCTCAAGCCGTTGGACGAGGCCCCCGAGCGCGAACGCCGGTGGCGCGCGAACCTGGAGCGCGATCGCGTGCGGTTGATCGCGACGAGTGCGGCACCCGAGGAGCTGCCGCGCCTGCTCGCAGCGGGGAAGGTCGTCAGCAACACGTTCGACATGCCCGGCGGCATGCGCACGGATTTTCTTGGCCGCCCGGTGATGCTCGCGTCGGGAACCGCTCGCATCACGCACGAAGTGGGCGCATTGGTGATGCTCGTCGCGCGCCGGCTGCGGCGCGGCCGTCCACTCGTCACCTTTGGTGCGACCTTCGATCCACGCGACTTCGGCCGCTGGGAGGACCTCCATGCGGCGCTCGCCCGAGCGCACACCGAGGCGATCCTCGCCGATCCCGCTGCGCTCGAGGACCCGCGCCGCCAGGGGGCCTGGGAGCAGTGGGCGACCGCCAGCTCGTGGGAGCGCCCGCCTCGGTGATGTTCAGATGATCCCGACGATCCCCGCGCAGTCCCAATTGCGCGCACCGGACCCGCCTGCCCAGAGCCTTGCGGCAAGCCGGTCCTGCTCGGCCTTGCTCGCCTGGTAGGCATTCGGCGTACTGCCGCCCAGCGCCTGCCAGGTCGATGGGATGAACTGGTAGTAGCCCGAGGCCCCTGCGGCGTTCGGCGGCAGGTTCTGGCCTCCGGACTCGCACTGAACGACGACCCACGGGATCGCCCAAGGGCCGCCGGGGCCACGCATGTCCACCGCTGCACTGCGCTGCTGCTGCTGTAGCCGCGTGAGGGCGCGCTCGGCGCGGCGGCGGTCGGCCTTCGTGCTGCTGAGTGCCTGCAGCCGCGCGCTGCGAGCACGTTCGAGCGTCGCTTGCCGGCGCTCGAGGGCTGCGGCCATCTGCAGGGCGGCGTCGCGCTCGACGCGCAGCTGGGCGACGAGCTGCTCGCGGCCCGGAAGCAGCAATGCGAGATGCCGGCGCGCGCCGAGCGCGGCCGTGCGACCGCGACGCACGGCGCCGACGATCTGCGCGTTGCGTTGCTGCGCGCGCTTGACGAACTCCATCCGGTCGATCAGCTGCGCGAAGCCGCGGGAATTGAGCATCACGCTGACGAGATCCGGGCGCCCTGCGACGTAGGACGCGCGCAGGTTCGCCGCGAGCGTGGCGCTGTCGCGATCGAGCCGCTCGCGCAGGCGCAGCGCGCGGCGGCGCGCCGCCTCAAGGTCTGCGCGGGTCTGCGCGAGGGCACCCTCTGAGCGCGATACCCGCGCCTGCGCGTCGGTGAGCCGGCCGCGCATGCTGTCGACCGAGCGCTGCGCGTCGCCGGCCAGGCGTCCGAGCTGCTGGGCGGCCGATGCGAGCGTGCGCTCGCGCGCGCGGCCACGGTCGATCTCCTGCTGGAGGGTTCCGGCGTCAGCCCCGCGTGAGGGCACGGGTGTCGCAGCCCAGAAGATCAGGGCGCTGAGCGCGAGCAGGAGGACGAGAACGATGCCTCGGCTGGGGGAACGCGGGGGTCGCATCGGCGTCCCCACCTATCGGCGCGCGGCGGGGGCGGCCCGCGGCGCTGCAAGTGCTGTTGCGCCTCAACTCAAGGCGATTGCGATGAATGCTCGCGCTGCCGGAGAGTGGTGCCGTCCGCTGCGCTGTGCGAGCGCGACCTGGTGCACGAGCTCCTTGTGACCGAGCGGCACGATCGCCACTTGCGGGCCGGGTCGTTCCGCGTCGGAGCGGGGGAGGACGGCAACGCCGAGCCCCTCCGCGACGAGCGACCGGATCCGGGTCACGTCGTTGGTCTCGAAGAGCATCTCCGGGAGGAACCCCGCCTGGTCGGTCACCTCGCTCAGGCGGCGGCGGATCGTCGCCCCGGAGCGGAACCCGACGAAGCGCTCGTCGCGCAGCGTGTCGACCTTGATCTGCTTCCTGCCGGCCAGCCGGTGGCCGGGGGGCAGGACGGCCACCAGCGGCTCTTCGGCGACCAGCTGCATCGCGATGCCGGTCGGCTGTTCGAGCCCGGCCAGTCCGAAGACGGCCCCGACGGTCGTCACGAACGCCAGATCGACCTCGTCCGCGCCGAGCGCGTCGAGGAGGTCGACGCTCAGCCCCTCGCGCACGGAGAGTTCGATGCCGGGGTAGCGGTGGTGGAATCGGGCCAGGAGACCGGAGAGGTCGACCGCCCCGACGGTCTGCGTCGCCCCGATCGTCAGGCGCCCGGCCTGCACCCCGACGAGGTCGGCGAGTTCGGCGCGAGCGACCTCGATCTCTCCGATCGCCCTGCGCGCATGGTCGACGAGTACGGCGCCCGCCTGTGTCAGCGAGGCGCGCCGCGTCGTGCGGTCCACGAGGGCGATGCCGAGCTCCGACTCCAGGCGCTGGATCTGCTGGGAGAGCGATGGCTGCGAGACGTGCGAGCGCGCCGCGGCGCCGGTGAAGGTTCCCTCCTCGGCAAGCGCGACGAGATATCCGAGCTGCCGGAGGTCCATAGTCAGCAACTATAAGTCATAGACAAAACGCGTCTTTGCATAATCGTGACTATGGCGTCATATTTCTTCTCCTCCTCCCTGTGACGCCCCGTAGGACCGGCATCAGACCCCGCCGGATCCTCCGGGGCGTTGCTCTTTTCCGGGGTCAGGCCAGGTGAGCGCGGCCCGGCGGTGAGACGAGATCGAGCTCGGGCCCGAGCGGGACGATCCGGCTGGGGTTCAGCTGCGGATGCGTCATGTAGTAGTGGCGCCTGCTGTGGTCGAGATCCACGGTCTCGCCGATGCACGGGTGCTGATGCAGGTCGCGCAGGTACCCCGAGAGCTGCGGGTAGTCGGCAATCCGGCGCAGGTTGCACTTGAAGTGCCCGACGTACACCGCGTCGAAGCGCACCAGCGTGACGAAGAGTCGGATGTCGGCCTCCGTGATCTGCGAGCCGGTGAGGTAGCGGCGGCGGGCGAGCAGGCCGTCGAGCCGGTCGAGCGCCGCGAAGAGCTCGGCGAAGGCCGCCTCATACGCCTCCTGCGATGCGGCGAATCCGCAGCGGTAGACCCCGTCGTTGACCGCCTCGTAGATCCACGCGTTGAGCGCGTCGATCTCGGCGCGCAGCGGCTCCGGGTAGAGATCCACCTCCGGGTGGGTCGCCCATGCGTCGAACTCGTCGTTCAGCATGCGGATGATCTCGGCACTCTCGTTGTTCACCGCCCGGTTCGTCTCGCGGTCCCAGAGCACCGGCACCGTGGCCCGCTGATCGAAGCGCGGATCGATGAGGAGGTAGGCCTCGCGCAGGAAGGCCAGGCCGTTCACCGGATCCGGGTCCTGCGCCGTGAAGCGCCAGCCGCGCTCGTCGCGCAGCGGGTCAACGACGGTCATCGAGATCGCATCCTCAAGGCCCTTGAGCCGACGGGTGATGACCGCACGCGATGCCCACGGGCAGGCGTGCGAGACGTACAGGTGGTAGCGGCCGGGGGCGGCCGGGAAGCCGCTCGACCCGTCTGCCGTGACGGTGTCGCGGAAGCTGCTGACCTGCCGCACGAACGCGCCCCGTCCGTCGGTCTCGCGGGGGAAGTGCGCCGGGGTGAGGTCGGTCATCAGGCGTCTCCCGAGGGGGCGGCGCCCGTCGCCCGTGGAGCTGTGAGCGGCAGGAGCGTGCGCTCAAGCTGCGCCCGCAGGTGCTCGTGCTGGACGGGCAGGCGCAGCTGCTCGCCGAGCCGGCCGGGCTCCTCGTCCACCGCGAAGCCAGGCGAGGTCGTTGCGATCTCGAAGAGCACCCGCTGCGGCTGGCGGAAGTAGATCGCCTGGAAGTAGTCGCGGTCGACGACCGGCGTCACGGAGTGCCCCGCCTGCATCACGCGCTCGCGCCATGCGCCGTGGTCCTCGTCGCGCGAGTGCCACGCGATGTGGTGAACCGTCCCCGCACCCTCGCGGCCCGGCGAGTCGGTCATGTCGTAGCCGTAGGTCACCGGTCCATCCGCTCCTTCGAGCACGTACTCCCCGGGCGCGGTCTCGGTGAACCCCAGCGTCTGCGTGAGCAGTTCGCGGTCGGCTCCCAGCGCGCCCGTGGCGTAGGCGCGCACGCCTGTCACGCCGGTGATGGCGTGCTCAGCGGGGATGTCCGGGCTGAGCGCCTGCAGCGCGCGCGAGCGCGGGTCGGCGACCACGAGCTCGTAGCGCAACCCGTCCGGGTCGGCGAAGGAGAGCGACGCATCGCCGCGAGCGCAGGCGGCGTCGTGGCCGGCGAGGCGCTCGCCCCAGAAGTCGAGCGAGGCCGATGAGGGGACGCCGAGGCGGATCGTGTGGATCATCCCCGGACCGCAGGTGCCGCGGACCGCTCCGGGGAACTCAAACCACGTGAGGATCGACCCGGGCGAGCCGGCCTCGTCCCCGAAGTAGAGGTGGTAGTAGTGCGGCGCATCAAAGTTCACCGTCCGCTTCACGAAGCGCAGGCCGAGGACCCCGGCATGGAACGCGACGTTGCGCTGGGCGTCGCCGGTAATCATCGTCACGTGGTGGAGGCCGGAGAGGTGCATTGCCTCAGTCTAGCAAGATGATTGCGGATGCAACTACCTGGAGCGCGCAAGCATGCTGACCTACGAGACCCATAGCGACGCGAGCCCCGAGCAGGTCTGGGAGCTCATGGCCCGCCCCGAGCACTGGCATCGCTGGGCGCGGCACCTGCGCCCGCTCAGGTTCGGCGCCGGCGAGGTGAGCTCGGGGGAGATCGGCATCGTCCTCGTTCTCGGCGTGCCGGTGGTCGCGCGCATCGGCGCGGTCGAGCCGGGCGTGAGCTGGAACTGGCACACCGGGATCATGCGGGTCGATCACCGCGTCGACGCCGACGGCCCCGGGTCGAGGATCACGATCAGCGTCCACGGAGCCCGGCCGGTCCTGGCGGGCGCGCGAACGCTCTACGAGCCGCTACTTCGGCGCGCACTCGAGCGGCTCGCGCGCCTAGCCGAGCCCGGGACGTGAAGGCTCGTCCGAAGCTCGGGCGATGAGCGGAGAGGGAGGGATTCGAACCCTCGAACGGGGTTGACCCCCGTTACTCGCTTAGCAGGCGAGTGCCTTCAGCCACTCGGCCACCTCTCCGTGAGGCGCGGCCAGTGTACCCGGCACGATCGCGCGGGGCGTGTCACGATGCCCCGCGGAAGGGTGGCAGAGTGGTCGAATGCACCGGTCTTGAAAACCGGAGACGGGGCAACTCGTCCGCGGGTTCGAATCCCGCCCCTTCCGCTGCTGCGCGGCTGCCCGGTTCAGCACCGCGCCCGCTGGGGTACTGCCCGAGAATGAGCGAGCTTCTGCTGGAGACGCAGCGTCTCGGCCCCGACGCGGCGCTGATCGCCGCCCGAGGCGAACTCTCAATCGGCAGCGCCCCCGGCGTCGCAGCCGAGATCGGCGAGCTGGTGAAACGTGGGCGCCGGCGCATCATCGTCGACCTCGACGAGGTGGTCTTCGTCGATTCGACAGGCCTCGGCTTCCTGCTCAACGGCCTGCGCTGCGTCGACCGTGTCGACGGGCGCCTGGTGCTCGTCGTCCCGCCCGGGCACGTGCACCGTGTTTTTGAGATGACGCGCCTCGACGGTGTCTTCCGCCTCGCGGCGACGCTCCCCGAGGCCCTCGGTGAACTCGGCCTCGCCGAGGTGGCGGGGGAGGCCTAGGCGGCGGGCGGGAGCACCGACGGCGCGCCGAAGGTGGTGAGCGCCTCAGGCAGGATGACCGAGCCGTCCTCCTGCTGGCCGTTCTCCAGCAGCGCGATCACTTCAGTGACGACGCCTCGCCCGTCGCCAGCGTGCCTAGGGTCGCAACACGCAAGGCCGTCGGCAAACCCGAGTTCCAACACTTCGGCATGAATGGGGTACCGGATAATTGCCAGCACTTGACAAGAACGTGACTTATAATTATGTTAACATGAATGTCACACCTGCGCGTCGGATCAAACCATCTCGTTTCCAGGTGGTCCAAGTCACGAGTTGTCAACGTGATTGTGTTGACGGCATTCGCTTCAGCAGTCTTGGCGATCGCTATCCCTAAGCCCTCCTCCGGTTATGCGCACGACTGGTCGTGTGTCAGGGGCTCGGCCAATACGTGCACCGACACGACAGGTCAGCAGTACAACTCTTGGAGGCAAGTCGTCGCCGATATGGGCGACTTCATCTCGGTGTATGAGGTTTGCGCAAAGGGTCGCACTGCCGCTGGAAACGTGCGGAACGGCGCCGGCAACGGCTGCTGGAACAACACCTTCTATCGCCAGACGTGTTTCTACCCCGAAACACCGCAGACTGAGGCCTACGTCTACTGGGGAGGATCTGGCGGGTCTCGCACCATCAACGGCAACGCTCAAACGCCAGCGACCGCGACGGTCTGCTGAGGAACGGAGGAAAACACAATGTCCGCGACTCTCAGAAGGTCCCTATCGCTGGTATCGATCGCGCTGGTTGCGCTTGGTGCTGGGCTGGGGGCGTCGAAGATGATCGACAGTAGTACCGCTGCAACAGAGCCGGATTTCTTAACGCAGGCCGAGAAGGACTTCGCCGTCTTCCGTGGCGATGGCACCGCGCTAACCGAGGATGAGCTTGTCCGCGTGATGAAGGTCGGTGACGCCCGCTTCGGGCTCGATCCCAACACAGTCAGGGCTGCGCGCCGACTTCCCGAAAACGATGTCTTTGTCGTGCTCGGCCGTGGAATCGTGTGTGTGCTCAACGTCGAGAAGCGGCGCGTCGGAACGGCCGCTGGGTGCACGTCACTGGAGAGCGCGTCAAACGGCGATACCCCAATGGTCGGCTATGACGGATTAATGGATGGTAGTACGCGGGTCACGGGCCTTTTCCCCGATGGGATCGACGGAGTCACCATCGAAACTGAGGCAGGCATGACGTCAGCGCCGGTCGTGAACAGCATCCTCTCGCTTGTGACGTTCGACCGTGTCCGGTCACTGAGCTGGAGGACAGCGGATGGGTTGCAGCACAGCCTTAGGGCACCGGCCGACGGGTAGCCCTCCCGACGGGGTCCCGCCCCACACCGATCCTCTGGGGGTCCTCGGTGAACTCGGCCTCGCCGAGGTGGCGGGGGAGGCCTAGGCGGCGGGCGGGAGCACCGACGGCGCGCCGAAGGTGGTGAGCGCCTCAGGCAGGATGACCGAGCCGTCCTCCTGCTGGCC
>WLNG01000044.1 GCA_009699915.1 Actinomycetota bacterium | reverse complement strand
GATGCACGAGGGATTCGTGAACTTCAACGCCGGGACGCTCGGGGCCTCGATGGTCGAAGGGCGGATCAGCGCCGGAGTCGTCGTCGGCCACGGCTCGGACCTTGGTGGCGGCGCGTCGGTCATGGGCACGCTCTCCGGTGGCGGCAAGGAGGTGATTCGGGTCGGTGAGGGGTGCCTCTTGGGTGCCAACTCCGGGATCGGGATCTCGCTCGGCGACGGCTGCGTCGTGGAGGCCGGGCTTTACCTCACCGCCGGAACGCGGGTCGCACTGGCGGACGGCAGCGTCGTCAAGGCGCTGCAGCTCAGTGGACGGCCAGGACTCCTCTACCGGCGCAACAGCCAGACCGGCGCTGTCGAGGCGATCGCCCGTGCCGGTGAATGGGGCGGGCTCAACGCCGCCCTGCACGCGAACGACTGATCAGCCGCCCCGCAGCTCGGCGAGCAGCTCCTGCGAGAACTCGCCGCGGTGGACCGGGACGGCCCATCCTGCGAGATCGATGTGCAGGTCCTCACCGACGGTGACCTCGAGCGATCCTCCGTCGAGATGCACGGTCACCAGTGAGCCTGCGCCGTCGAGAACACTGGCGATCGCTGCTCCACAGGCGCCCGTCCCACTGGAGAGCGTCTCTCCGACGCCGCGCTCGAAGATCCGTGCGCGGATCTCATCCACTCCGACGGGTGTCCACCAACTCACGTTGGTCCGTCGCGGAAAAAGCTCGTTCGTTTCGATTTCGGGCCCGATCAGTGCAAGATCAAGCTGCTCGAGCTCGGCGACATCGTTCACCCGGATCGCACACTGCGGGTTCCCGATCTCGATGTGCTGGAACGACCAGTCTCGACTGCCTGCGCGGACGACGCCTCGCCCATCATCCGTGCCCGACGGGAAGTTCGACGACTGCAGGCGGGCACGACCCATGTCCAGGCTGCAGGTGGTCGGTGAGCCGATCGTGGGGCGGATCTCGCCGGCCGCTGTCTGGATGGAGAACCTGGGGCTGTCGGTCCAGCCGGCACGGTGGAGATAGAGCACCGCCTGACGGGCTCCGTTGCCGGAGAGCTCGGCCTCCGACCCATCCGGGTTGTGGATTCGCAGGCGCGCCACGAATCCTTCGGCGTCTGGCTCGCGCAGCTCGAGAACCCCATCGGCGCCGATTCCGCGGTGGCGATCGCAGAGCAGCCGGACCGCGCTCGGTGTCAGGCTGAAACTGAGCTCGCGCGCGTCAAGGATCAGATAGTCGTTCCCGAGCGCCTGCCACTTCTCGAACCGCATCGAGCACACCCTAGGGCGCCTGCGCGGCGGGTGTCGACAGGATTTGGCGCGCGACCTGCGCTGGAGTGCTGTCGCCGATATCGACGATCTCGACGCCTGCAAGCTTGCGCATCCACGTGAGTTGGCGCTTCGCGTAGTTGCGGGTGCGGCGCTGCATCGCTTCGATGTCGCCGCTCAGCAATTCGTCGAAGCCCAGTGCCCGCCTTGCCGTCTCCGACACGCCCGCGGCCTGGGCGGCACGCACCTCCCGCGCCGCGCCGCGGGTAACCATCTGCGCAACGCGAGCATCGATGCGCCGGTAGAGCGTCTCCCGATCGCGCACGAGCCCGATGAGTCGGGTGGGGCGCCGGGTCTCCGCGGTCCAGAGCGTGCTCGGTCCCTCGGGCAGCTCGAGCTCGCCCATCTCGTGCAGCGCGAGCGCACGCAGTACCCGGTGGCGGTCGGTTGAGGGAATGTCGCGGGCGGCCCAGGGCGCAAGGCCATGCAGGCGCGCGTGCAGCGCCGCGACACCATGGCTCTCCAGCTCCTCTTCTAGGCGTCGGCGAATTTCAGCCGTTGGCTGCGGTCGCAGCCGCAGCTCTGCAAGTGCGGCTCGCAGGTAGAGCCCGGTACCGCCGACGACGATCGGTGTCGCTCCGTCAGCGAGCACTGCGTCGATCTCGGCATGTGCCAGCTCGCTGTATTGCGCAACGCTGAACGTTTCTGTGACCGGCAGGAATGAGATCAGCCGGTGCTCCAATTCGCCCTGCTGGGCTGGGCTCGCGGTGCCCGTGAGAATCTCGAGGCCTGCGTACACCTGAAGCGCATCGGCAGAAACGGCAACCGTCGGACACCCGGCTCCACGTAGCTGCTGCGCAACGGCGAGCGCGACCTCGGTCTTGCCGACGCCGGTCGGTCCGAAGAGCGCGAGCAGTCCGCCCTCCGGGATCGCTCGCTCGTCGATGTCGGGAGCACTGACGCGCATCCCCGTCAGTATCGTGGCCGCAATGGCGATGCGCATCGGCAGCGGGGTCTCGGCGGGCGCAGATTCACGGGTCGCCGCGATCGAAGCTGCGACCGACGCCCGTCAGCGGCTCGACGGGGCTCCGGTCGATCTCGCGATGGTGTTCAGCTCCGGTTCGCATCTGGCCGACCCGCAGGCGACGCTCGACGGTGTCCTCGAAGCGCTCGACCCAGCGGCCCTGATCGGGTGCGCGAGCGCCGCAGTGCTCAGCTGCGGACAGGACTACGAGGGTCGCTCCGCCGTCACCGTCTGGGCCGCCAGCGCCCCCGACGCCGATCTGGAGACCTTTCATCTTCGGACCTCTGAGACTGCCGACGGCTCGCTGCGGCTTGTTGGTCTCCCGGACCCGGCCCGCATCGGCGCAACCGTGCTCCTCCCCCAGCCGGGACCGTTTCCCGTGCAGGCAGCACTCGACGCGCTCACTGCGACAGCGCCGGGCCGTCCGGTTCTCGGTGGCATCGCGAGCGGGCTCTCACCGGAGGGCCTGCCGATCCTCTTCCACGCTGACCAGGTTCTCAGCGACGGCGCTGTCGGGGTGACGCTTGACGGCGTTGACGTGTTGCCCTGCGTCTCACAAGGCGTCGCTGCCGTTGGTCCCCCACTCGAGGTGACCGGCGTCGAGAACGGAATCATCCTGACGATCGACGGGAGACCGGCACTCGAGAGCCTGCGACGGGTCATCGACGGCCTTACCGGCTACGAGCGCGCCACGCGCGGCGGCGGCCTGCTGCTCGGTGTCTCACACGCCTCTGAGCCAGGCCATGACTATCTCGTACAGGGACCCCTCCAGGTGGATCACCGCGTCGGGAGCGTCGCGATCACGACAGCGGTACGCGAAGGAGCGTTCGTTCAGTTGCACCGTCGTGACGCGCGTGCCGCAGCAAGCGACCTGCGCGAGCAGTTGGCGCTGCGCAGCGAAGCGCTCGGCGGGAGCCCGGCCGGAGCGCTGCTCTTCACCTGCAACGGGCGCGGATCGCGGTTCTTCGGATCACCCCACAGTGACGCGGCGGCGATCGAGGAGACGCTCGGTGGGATCGCGACCGCGGGCTTCTTCGCCGCCGGTGAGATCGGGCCGATCGCCGGCGCCAATCTGGTCCACGAATTCACCGCGACCGCCGCGGTGTTCGCTTCGTGAAATAGGCTGCCCGCATGAATGTCAGCGGACAGACCGTTCTCATCACCGGTGCTAGCGGCGGCCTCGGACAAGCGATCGCCAGGCGTATGCGCGAGGCCGGAGCGATCGTGCGGATCACCGCGCGGCGCACCGAGATCCTCGATGCGCTCGCCGGCGAGATCGGAGCGACGGCGATCGCTGCCGATCTCTCAGACCGCGCCGACGTCGCCCGCCTTGCTGAAGCATCGAAGGACGTTGACATCCTCGTGGCGAACGCGGCGCTGCCTGGGTCAGGCGCCCTGGATGGATTCAGCCCAGATCAGATCGACCGTGCGCTTGAGGTCAACCTGCGCGCCCCGATCATCCTCTCACGGTTGCTCGCACCTGAGATGCAGGCCCGCGGGCGCGGGCAGATCGTGCTGATGTCCTCGCTGCTCGGAAAAACCTCGTCTCCGGGCTCTTCGATCTACTGCGCAACGAAGTTCGGGTTGCGCGGCTTTGGGCAGGCGCTGCGCGCCGACCTGCGCGGGACCGGCGTAGGAGTGAGCGTCATATTCCCCGGCTTCGTCAGCGAGGCGGGGATGTTCCACGAGAGCGGCACGAAGCTTCCGTCATACATCAAGACGATCACTCCTGGCGCCTGTGCGGATGCCGTGATCGGCGCGATCGAACATGATCGCGGCGAGGTCGACGTCGCGCCGGCCACCCTGCGCGTCGGCGTCAAGTTCAGCGAGATCGCCCCTGCGATCGCCGCACGAGTGAGCGACCGGCTCGGCGCGCGCAAGATCGCGGACCAGATGTCGTCAGGCCAGTCAAAGAAGCGCTGATCAGAGCGCGAGCGGATCGGCCGCAAGCGCAAGCAGAGACATCTCGCCGGTGAGCGTCTGGCTCGTAGCCCCGGTGATCTCTACGGGCACGAGCGCCCCCGGAGCAGCTGCTCCGATGAAGTTCACGACCTTGTTGTGCCGCGAGCGTCCGCGCAGACGCAGCGGATCGGTCCGCGATGGCCCCTCGACCAGTACCTCAAGCGTTCTGCCGACGAAGCGCCCGGCGCGCTCCGCTGCGTGGCGCTGGACGGCGTACACCAGTCGTTCCATACGCTCAACCTTCACCTCGTGCGGCACGAGCCCATCGGTGAGCTCGGCGGCCTGCGTGCCGCGACGAGGCGAGAAGACGAAGGTGAAGGCCCCGTCGAACGCGACCTCGTTGACGACCTCAAGCGTCTGATCAAAGTCTGCCTCGGTCTCTCCAGGAAAGCCGACGATGATGTCCGTCGTGATCGCGCAGTCTGGAACGTGCTCGCGGATCAGTCGTACGCGATCGAGGAAGCGCGCCTGGTCGTAGGTACGGCGCATCGCGCGCAGGATCGCCGTGGAACCGGACTGCAGCGGCAGGTGTATGTGCTCGCACACTGCAGGAAGCTCGGCATGCGCGCGGATCACGTCCTCGCGCATGTCCTTCGGGTGGGGACTGGTGTAACGGATGCGATCGATTCCCTCGACTGCGTCGATCGCGCGCAGCAGGTCGCTGAATGCGTGCGGCTGCGGGCGCAGGTCACGGCCATAGCTATTCACGTTCTGGCCCAGGAGCGTGATCTCACGCACGCCATCGGCGGCGAGCGTTTGAGCTTCCGCGATCAGATCGGCGAACGGCCGGCTGACCTCGCGCCCGCGCGTGCTCGGAACGATGCAGTAGGAGCAACGGCAGTTACAGCCGACGCTGATCTGCATCCAGCTCTGGAACGGGCGGCTGCGGCTCGCGGGCAGATCTCCGGTGAATCCTTCGAATTCGAAGAATCCCTGCGCGGTCAGTGACTCCGACGTCAGGAACTCAGCAAGCCGGTGGACCTGCCCCGGGCCGAAGGCCACGTCGACGAACGGAAACTGGGCAAAGACCTCGTCCTTCACCGACTGTGCCCAACAACCTCCGACGCCCACGATCACCGAGGGGCGCTCGCGCTTGATCCTGCGGGCGTGGCCGAGATGCGCCACGAAGCGCGTGTCGGCGGTCTCGCGGATCGAGCAGGTATTGAAGAGGATCAGGTCGGCGTCTTCCTGCGACGCCGAGGCCGAATAGCCAAGCGACTGGAGCATTCCAGCCATCCGCTCGGAATCGTGCTCGTTCATCTGGCACCCGAAGGTGGTGAGGTGATAGCGCGGCATCCGCGCGAAAGCCTAGCCCGGCTGCGTCAGGTACGCCCGAAGGCACGAACCGCGTCGTACGCGACGTCGAGCTCATATCCGCGCCGCACGAGCAGCGCGAGAGCGCGTTCCCGCTCACGATCGTCGCTCGGCGGCCCGTGGAGCCGCGCTCGCAGGACCTCGAGCGCCGCCGTGAGCTCGTCAGCCGGACCGAGCTCCTCGAGCGTCGTCGCGATCTGCTCAGGCGGGACGCCGTAGTGCCGCAGGCGCCGCTCGATCCGCTCGGCTCCCCAGCCGTCTAGCCGCCGGCGATCCTCGGCGAACAGCCGCGCATAGCGTGTGTCGTCGAGGTATCCCTGTTCCTCGAGCACTGCGACGCATTGGTCGATTGTGCCGGGCTCGACGCGGCGGGACTCCAGCTGTCGGCGCACCTCCGCGACCGTGCGGTCTCGGTGGTTGAGGTACCGATGAGCCGTCTCCAAGGCGTGCTGAAGGCGAAGCTCCGGATCGGCCGACACGGTGCGCATGCGCGGACCCTACGCCGCCTGCTCGAGCGACTCGTCGATGACCTCGGCCCCATCGGACTCGACCCGTTCGATCGGGACGATGAGATCGCGGTCAATTCCGAGCGTCTCGTAGATCTTGCCTTCAATCTCGGTGGCGAGCTCCTGATGCTCGTCGAGGAACTGCTTCGCGTTGTTGCGTCCCTGACCCAGGCGCTCTCCGCCGTAGGAGAAGAACGAACCAGACTTGGTGACGATGTCGTGCTCGATACCGAGATCCAGAATGCAGCCTGAGGTCGAGATCCCGCGTCCGAACTCGATGTCGAACTCTGCCTGCCGGAAGGGCGGGGCGACCTTGTTCTTCACGACCTTGACACGAACGCGATTTCCAACGGCCTCGGTGCCCTCCTTGAGCGTCTCGATCCGGCGGATGTCCAGGCGCTGCGAGGAATAGAACTTCAACGCGCGACCACCGGGCTGAGTCTCCGGCGAGCCGAACATGACGCCGATCTTCTCGCGAATCTGGTTCGTGAAGAGACAGAGCGTCTGCGTGCGGTTGAGGTTGCCGGCGAGCTTGCGCATCGCCTGGCTCATCATCCGTGCCTGGAGTCCGACCGTCTGATCGCCCATCTGGCCCTCGAGCTCGGCGCGCGGCGTCAGCGCCGCAACCGAGTCGATCGCGACGAGATCCACCGCACCGGAGCGCACAAGCATGTCCGCGATCTCCAGCGCCTGCTCGCCGTTATCGGGCTGGGAGACCAGCAGCTCATCGATATCGACGCCGATCTGCTCCGCGTACAGCGGATCCATCGCGTGCTCAGCGTCGATGAACGCGCAGACCCCGCCCAGGCGCTGGGCCTCCGCGATCACGTGATAGACGAGCGTCGTCTTGCCGGACGACTCCGGACCGAAGACCTCGACGATGCGACCGCGAGGCATACCACCGATCCCGAGCGCGAGATCGAGCGAAAGCGCGCCGGTCGGGATGGCGCTGATCCGAACACGGGCTCCCTCGTCACCCATGCGCATGACACTGCCCTTGCCGAACTCGCGCTCAATCTGCGCGAGCGCACCTTGAAGCGCCGCTTCGCGGGCCTGGGCTGCCTTCTCATCAGTGGTCACGTCGTGCGCCTCGCTTGCCTTCGGGAATAGACCATCATCGGTTCGGGACCGGACGGAACGCGAGGCTACGCGAGGATCTGTTCGAACCGACGACGGAGAGAGCGCCGAAGCTGCGACGGAAGCGCTCAGCGCTCGTTGAGAAGGAGCCGCCGAAGCAGATGCAGCGTGAACGTGGTCGTGCGCTCGCGCACGTCTGACCGGCCACCGGGCAGCGTGACCGTCTGCTGCAGTGCCTCGCCGGCGCTGCTCCAGGCTGCGAGACAGACCATTCCGACCGGCTTCTCATCGGTCCCGCCGCCAGGGCCTGCGACCCCTGTGATCCCGAGGCCGACGTCGGCGCCAAGCTGCGCGGCCGCACCCTGAGCCAGTGCCAATGCGACCTCCGGCGATACGGCCCCATGGCGCTCGATGAGCTCCGCTGGGACGCCAGCCTGCCGCTCCTTCGAACGGTTCGCATAGACGACGAGGCCGCCGAGAAAGTACGCAGACGATCCCGGGAGGTTCGTGAGCCTCGCCGCTACGAGCCCGCCGGTGCAGGATTCGGCGACCGCCAGCGTCTGGAGCGGGGCCTGCTGGAGCAGCGCCGCGACCTGATCGTCGACAGAGCTCTGATCATCGGAGAAGAGCGTGTCGGCGTGGCACTCGCGCATGAACGCGGCGAAGGCGTCGTAGTCGGTGGCGGCCTCCGGATCGAAGCGCGTGACGATCTCGAGCTCTCCACCGCGCATGCACGTGGTGATTTCGAGTCGCTCGAGGCTGCGGCCGCCGTTCTCAGCGCGACGCAATGTCTCGGCCAACTCTGACTCGGGGATTCCGAAGAGCCGGATCATGCGCTGCTCGATCGGACGCGCGTCGCGGATGGCGCTACGCAGGTCATCTGTGGCGAGCGCCGTCTCCCACATCGGCTGCAACTCGCGTGGAGGGCCCGGTAGGACGACGACCGTCGGGCCCACGCCGGAAAGCGCAGGAACGACGAGACCCGGAGCGGTTCCGGTCGGTTCCAGAATCGTCGAACCGGTCGGGATCGTCGCCTGCTTGCGATTCCCGCGGGCGATCGCGTCGCGGTCGATATTCGGCCAGCGGCGCGTGAGTCGTTCGAGGATCGCAGCGATGCGCCCCTCGAGCGCCTCGTCGGTCACCATCGCACGACCCTGGAATCGGCCGACCACCTCTGCCGTGAGATCGTCGGCGGTCGGCCCGAGGCCGCCGCTGGTGACGATCAGATCGACCTGCTCGGCGGCGAGCCAATCGAGCGCAGCCTGCATGTCAGCGGGCCGGTCGCCGACGATCACGATCGCCTCGACATCGACGCCGATCTCGCGCAGACGCTCGGCCAACCATGGCCCGTTACGGTCGGCGACGCGGCCGGTGAGGACCTCGGTCCCGGTCACGAGGATGCCCGCGCGGGCGCTCATGCCGACCGAGCGACCGCGAGCGCGACGTGGTGTGCAGGCGCTGCTTCAGACGTCTTCTTGGAACCCGAGCCGCGACCGCTCGTGCCGAGCACAACCAGCCCGAGGATCAGCAGAGCCACAAGCCCCGCGATCAGCCAGAAGCGCGGGCCGGGATATCGGCGGCGCTCGCGCTGGCCGCTCTGGGTCCCCGGTGTGATCGGAATCACCTGGGGACGCTCGTAGCGCACCTTGAACTCCTCCACGAGGAGGCGACCGTCGAGCCCGAGATGGTCGGCGTACGTGCGCAGGAAGCTCTTGACGAAGGTCGGGCCCGGGAGTAGATCCCACTCCTCGTTCTCCAGCGCCCGCAGGTACTTGCCGCGGATCTTTGTGTCGGCCTCGACCTCCGTGATGTCCACACCGAGGGCTCGACGCGCTTCACGCAGGCTGGCGCCGATCT
>WLNG01000043.1 GCA_009699915.1 Actinomycetota bacterium | reverse complement strand
GTCCATCACCGCGAGGTGGCACGCCTCGTGCCAGACGACGTACTCGAACACCTCCTCCGGCCCGAGCAACAGCCGCCAGTTGAACGACAGCACCCCCTGTGAAGAGCAGGAGCCCCAGCGGGTGCGCTGGTCGCGGATCGCAACGGCGCGATGGGCGACGCCGAGCGCCGCGGTCGCGCGCGCCAGGCGCGGGGCGACCTCCGCGCGTGCGGCCCGGCGGTACCAGCGTTCGAGTGCCGCGATCTGCGCGGGCCCGTCGCCCGGCACGTGCAGCACGCCGCCGCGACGGTGAGCGCGCGTGCGCTCCGGGTCGGCGGCGAGCCGCAAGGTCGTGCCGAGATAGGGGACCGTTCCCGGTGGGCGCGGGATGACGCTGCGCGCCGCTGCAAGTTCGGCACGGCGCTCGGCGATCCATGGCCCCAGCTCGTGCACTGCCGCGCGCGCGTCGCGCTCGCGGGCCCGGCGCGGAAGCGTGACCGTCAGTCCGCCATCGGGCTCAACGCGCACACGGATCGCTCGGGCGCGATCGGAGCGCCGCACGGTGAAGTCGGGATCGGACCGTGCCACGCGTCGGAGGCTACGCCGCGCGCCCGACATGGCATCATCAGTGATGTGGCCCGGTCGATCGTGATCCTCCCGCCCGGCGTGCGGTCCCCGTTCGACGTCTACGTGAACGGAGTCCCCCAGGCGCTGGGCGCCGACTTCCAGATCCGCGATGGAGCGCTGGTCTTCTCGCGCCCCCTGCGCAAGGACAAGGTGAGCAAGTGGCGCTGGGCGCTGGGCGCCTACGGCGTGGGCACCTATAAGCAGGATGACTCGGTGGATGTGCGCTGGACGCGCCCCGACGGCATGCCGGCCGTCGCCGAGCGCCTGGAGATCAGCTCGGTCGAGGAGTAGCGCGCAGCCGTCGTAGGTGCTCCAGCAGCCCGAGCGATGCCAACACCGCGATGCAGGCGGTCGTGCCGAGGTCGCCGCCGAGCCCGCCGAGCTCCGGCTCGAAGCCGATCACGTAGAGCCCCGTGAGCAGCCCGGCGAGCGGCAGCAGCCCCCTGCGCACCGTCCACTCGCGTCCGGTCATCCCGACGAAGCTGCCGGTCAGCCACGCGGAGGCGATCGCCGCCCCCTCGATGCCCGCGGGCCCGTCGAGCGTCACTGCCAAGAGCGTGACGACGACCGTCGGCAGCGCCGAGGCGAGAACCGGATTCATCGGGCCCGCGGCGGCGAGCCCGTGCGTGAGCAGCGCGGCGACGAGCGCTGCCGCGATGATGAGCGCTCGGTCGAGACCGTCGAGCTGGGTCGGCGAAACCCCCGGCCCGTCCCAGCCACCGGCCGTCGCGACGATCCATACGAGGAAGACCGCGCAGAACGCTGTCGCGCCCAGTCGCCCGCCGATCACGGGGAGCACTCCCTTGAGCAGCATCCAGAGGAGCCCGGTGAGCGCGCCGGCGGCCAGGACCCAGCCGGCGCCAGGGAAGACCAGCGGCGAGCACGCGCCGGCGAACGAACCGGCGTAGAGGCAGCCCGAACGGTCGCCGACCACGCGCGGATGCAACTGCGCGAGGCCCGCGACGACGCCGACGATCCCGATCGCGAGCACCGGCGTCAGATCCGCGGTCCTCAAGAGCACCAGCGACGCTGCGGCCGCGGCCAGGCTCAGCGATGGATCGAGCGAATCGAACGAGAGCTGCGCCCGGCACGTGCGCGCCGCGATCACGAGCCCGACGAGCGCCGGGATCGCGAGCGCAGGGAAGACGACCACCTTCCAGCCCGTCGCGCCGAGCACAAAGGCATCGGCGTAGAAGATGCAGAGCAGCGCAGCGAACCCGGCAGGCGCAACAGCGATGCGCCATGTCCTTGCCCGGCTGGCCTGTGTGACGACCGTCATCGGTTCAGGCGCGGGCGGGGTCCCAGGGCCGCTGGAGCCGCAGAGCCCCGAGGATCGCGCGCGTGGCCGGCGAGCGGTTGAGCGTGTAGAAGTGGATGCCCGGCGCTCCACCTGCGAGCAGCTCGGCGCACTGCAGCGTCGCGTAGGCGACACCGAAGTCCTCGACCGCCTCGAGCTCCTCGGCACGCAGATCGAGCTCGGCGCGCAGGCCCGCCGGGACCTCCGATCCGCAGAGCGCGGTGATCCGGTCGAGCTGGGCGATGTTCGTGACGGGCAGGATTCCCGGAATGATCGGGACATCGATGCCGATTGCGCGCGCTCGAGAGACGAAGTCGAAGTAGACGGCATTGTCGAAGAAGAGCTGGGTGATGAGAAAGTCAACGCCCGCGTCGACCTTCTCCTTGAGGTGGCGCAGGTCGTCCTGCGGGCTTGTCGCGTGAATGTGCGTCTCAGGAAACGCTGCCGCACCGATCGCCATCGGGTACCCGGCGCGGATCAGCTCGACCAGCTCGCGCGAATACTCCAGGCCGCCCTCCGTGCGCACCCATTCGTCCTGACCGGCGGGCGGGTCGCCGCGCAGGGCGAGGATGTTCTCAAAGCCGAGCCGCAACATCTCGTCGAGCGTCTCGCGCAGATCGTCCACGGTCGCACCGACGCAGGTGAAGTGGGCCATCGCCTCGATGCCGTGGCGCTCGCGGATGGTCGAGACGATCTCGAGCGTCTTTCCGCGCGTCGAGCCGCCCGCGCCGTAGGTGACCGACACGTAGGCCGGGTGCATCGGCGCGAGCTTCGCGATCGCCTCGTAGAGCTGCTCCTCACCCGCCGGCGTGCGGGGCGGAAAGAACTCGAAGGAGAAGACCGGGTCGGTCCCGCTCCGCAGGATGTCGTCGATGCGCATCGCGCCACAGGGTACGGGGAGTCAGGCGATGACCCAATGCGCGGGCTCGCCGTCCTCGCCGGGCAGGCAGGAGACGGCCCCCGCGAGTTCAAGATGGCGCAGGAGGCAGAGCGTCTCGTTGAGCCACCAGTTGGCGTTCTCCGAGGTGATCTCGGTGCCGAAGATCAGTGGGATCGCGTCGAAGACGGTTACCGGGCCTGCCGTGGCGAGGACCTGCAGACAGGCCTCGAGCCGCTCGGCGATCAGCACGCGGTTGGCGTTGATGTGCGCCTGGACGTCGGTGAACGGACGCGCATGGCCGGCGAGGCAGAGACGCATGTCGAGGTCCTCGACGGCGCTGAGCGACTCCAGGAACTCGCCGACCGGGTCCGGCGACCAGCCGTAGTCGAAGTAGGGCGCGACGCGGCCGAGGAGGTGGTCGCCGGAGATCAGGATGCGCCGTCCCTCCAGGTACAGGCAGACATGCGACGGCGCATGGCCCGGAGTCTCCAGCACCTTCCACGCGCCGAGGTCGGTGGGAATCTCGACCCCGGCCACGAGATCGCGCTGCGGCGCGACCACCGCGGCGATGCCCGACCCCTGCCCCTCGGTGGACTGCCGATAGGCCTGCAGCGGGCGTGCAGGCACGCCGCTCTGGCGGGCGATCTCCAGGCGCCGGTCGAGCATCGCCTGCCGGTCCTCCGCCGCCTCGAGCATGTGGGCGTGGTTCGGATGCATCCAAAGTTCGCAGCCGGCGCGCTCGATGACCGTTGCGGCCTGCCCGTAGTGATCGGCGTGCGCGTGGGTGCAGATCAGGAGCCGGACGTTCTCCAGGCGCAGGTTCACCATCGCCAGCGCCCGCTCCAGATGCGCAAGCGAGCCCGGCTCATGCAGGCCGGTGTCGACAAGCACGATGCCGTCGCCGGCAGCGATCGCCCACGCGTTCACATGCGGGATCCCGGGCCAAGGCAACGGCAGGCGCAGGCGCCAGATTCCCGGGATGACGCGCTCACCGCGTCCGAGCTCACGCTTGCGAGATGGCAGGGACATGGTGTGCCAACCCTACGCGCCAAAGCGCTGTCGCGGAACGGTAGCCTGCACGCTGACGGCGAGGGAGGGTCCGTGAGTACCGAGAAATCCGCAGAAAGTGCAGCCGCAAGCGTCGACCGCAGGGTGACGACGCGAGTCGCGCGCGCATATTTCGATGCGATCGCACGCCGTGATGTTGAGGCGGCCGTCGCGCTCTGGACGCCCGGCGGGCGCGAACACGTGCGTGGGCAGGTGGATACCACCGCCCCGGACGGGGTGCGCGACTTCCTGAACTCACTCTTTGATCCCTTCCCGGATCTGCAATTCGAGATCGTGTCGATGACCGTCGAGCGCGACCGCGCGGCCTGCCGCTGGGAGGCCCGCGGGACGTTCACCGGGGCGCCGTTCCAGGGGATCGCCCCGACCGGAGCCTCGGTCACGATCGAAGGCGTGGATGTGCTCACCGTCCGCGACGGGCTGATCATCAGCAACGATGTCTTCACCGACGGCATGACGGTCGCGCGCCAGCTCGGACTCATGCCGCCGGACGGCTCGCGCGTCGACAAGGCGCTCAAGTCGGCGTTCAACGTCCGTACGAGGCTGCTTGCGGCGCTCGGAGGCGCGCATGCGGAGGACGTCGCGGACGGGGTCTGGCTGCTGCGCGGGGGCTTCCCCGGCCGGACGATGAACGTCTACTTCGTGCGCGACGGCGACGGCGTCCTGGTGTTCGATGCCGGCGTGCGCTCGATGACCGCCGCCGTGCGCGCCGCGGGCGCGCAGCTCGGCGGCATCACGCGGGTCGTCCTCGGTCACGGCCACGTCGACCACCGCGGCACCGCTGGCGCGCTTGGGGTGCCGGTCCTCTGCCACCCCCTCGAACGCTCCGATGCCGAAGGCGACGGCGGGCTGTCCTACTTCCACCAGGACCTGCTGAACCCGGTCGGGCGGCTCCTGATGCCGCGGATGCTCGCGCGCTGGGACGGCGGCCCAGTGACGATCAGCGACACGGTCGCGGAGGGCGATCAGATCGCCGGGTTCGAGGTCATCCACCTGCCGGGGCACGCTCCCGGCATGATCGGCCTCTGGCGGGCCGCCGACCGGCTGGCCCTCACCAGCGACTGTTTCTACACGCTCGATCCGCAGACCGGACGCAAGGGCGGACCGCGCGTTCCCCACGCAGCGTTCAATCACGACACGGCGCAGGCACGCGACTCGATCCGCAAGCTCGCGGCCCTCGAACCGGCCGCAGCCTGGCCCGGCCACGCCGACCCCGTGCTGGGCGACGTACGCACGCAGCTCGAGCGCGCCGCAGGCTGAGATGGGGCGCCGCTCACGCCGCCGCGAAAGCGGTCCCGCTCCCGAATCGCCGAGCGAGCGGGTCGCCTCTCCCGACGGGGAGCAGGAACTCCATCTGCGCACGAGCATGACGGCGAAGACGCGCCGCGCCTACGCCGCCGTCCTGCACGATCAGTCGGTCTCGCGCGAGGACGCATGGCATCGCGCCGTCGAATTCCTGTTCGAGCGGCTCGTCGTGTGCTGGGAGATCAACGGCGTCCCCACCGAGGGGCAGCGCGACCTGCTGCTGCGTCTGCGCGCCGCCACGACGCAGGAGCGGCTCTTCGTCCGAGACGCGCTGCGGCGGCACTGTGCGGAATGGTTCCCCGACGTGGAGGCCCCGTGACCCATTCCTCCCCCGAAGACGCGGTCGTCACCGAGATGCTCGACCCGCGGCTGATGGCCGACCTGCTCGTCGACTACTGCCTGGAGATCGAGGCCGGCCAGCACATCGTCGTGCGCTCGAGTTCGCTGGCGACGCCGCTCCTGATCGAGCTCCAGCGCGCGATCCTCGAGCGCGAAGCGTGGCCGCGCTTCGATCTCTCCTTCCCCGGGCAGGCGCGCGGCTTCTACGAACACGCGCGGTCGCCGCAGCTGGACGACTTCGACAACCTCGCGATGGCCGAGGCGAAGGGCCTCTCGGCGGTCCTCGGAATCCAGGCCCCCTACGAGACCGGCGAGCTCAACGGGATCGACCCGGCGCGGATCCAGCGCGCACTGCGCGGCCGCGCCCCGGTCCGTGAGCGGGCGCTGAGTCGGCGCTGGTGCTCAACGCTCTGGCCGACGCCCGCGGCGGCGAGCCTGGCGGGCATGAGCCTCAGCGACTACGCGGCGTTCGTCGCCGGCGCGACCTTTCTCGACCGCCCCGACCCGGTCGCCGCCTGGAACGAGCTGCGCGCCTTCCAGCACCGATTGATCGAACGCCTCGGGAAGGCGAAGGAGCTGCGGATCCAGGGTGAGGGCACCGATCTGACGCTCCAGGTCCACCGCCGCACATGGGTGAACTCGGACGGGCGGCGCAACATGCCCAGCGGCGAGGTCTTCACCGGGCCGCACGAGACCTCCGCGCAGGGCACGATCCGCTTCGGCGTCCCCTCCGCGCCGGCCGGGATCGCGGTCGACGGGGTCGAACTGACCTTCCGGGACGGCGAGGTCGTCGACGCTCGCGCGCAGGTCGGCGAGGACTACCTGCGCGAGGCGATCGCGACCGATCCGGGCGCGCGTCGTCTCGGCGAGATCGGGATCGGGACGAACTTCGGGATTCGCAGACCGACCGGAACGATCCTCTTCGACGAGAAGATCGGCGGGACGGTGCACCTCGCGCTCGGGCGCTCGTATCCGGAGACCGGCGGGCGCAACCAGAGCGCGCTCCACTGGGATCTGATCTGCGATCTACGTGATGGCGGCAGCCTGAGCCTCGACGGCGAGCCGCTGCTGGTTGACCGGCGCTTTGCAGGGCTTTAACCCACCGGGCCGCTAGGTTGGAAGGCGCATGGTGCGCCGGACGAAGATCATCGCCACGATCGGCCCGGTCTCGCGGGACCCTGAGGTCCTCGCGCGGATGGTCGACGCCGGACTCGACGTCGCCCGCCTGAACTTCAGCCACGGCACGCACGAGGAGCACGCGGAGACGGCACAGCTCGTACGCGACGCCGCGAGCCGCGCCGGGCGCCCCGTCGCGATCCTCCAGGACCTCCCGGGCCCGAAGATTCGCATCGGCCGGCTGGAGGGCGACAAGGCGATCCTGCGGGTCGGCGACCGCGTCACCTTCCTCCCGCCGGACGAGGACGCGATCGGTGATGCGACGCGGATGAACATCAGCTGGCCGGGGCTCGCGGACGCAGTCAGCATCGGCGAGCTCGTCTACCTGGCCGACGGCTCGGTTCGCCTGCGCGTGCGCGAGATCCGCGCCGCCGCGGGCGAGTTCGACTGCGAGGTCGAGATCGGTGGCGTCGTCGCCAACCGTCAGGGCCTGAACGTCCCCGGCCCGGCCGACCAGCTTCCCTCCCTGCCCGAGGAGGACCTCCTCCACCTCAAGGCCGGCATCGCGATGGACGTGGACCTCGTCGCGCTGAGCTTCGTGCGGCGCCCAGAGGACGTCATCCAGCTGCGCGAGCACACCGACATCCCGATCTTCGCCAAGGTCGAGAAGCCGCAGGCCGTGGCGCGCGCGGAGGACGTGGTGCGCGTCAGCGACGGGATCATGGTCGCGCGCGGCGACCTCGGGATCGAGCTGCCGATCGAGGAGGTCCCGCTGGTGCAGAAGCGCCTGCTGCGGCTCTGCGGCGAACACGCGCGAATGTCGATCACCGCGACGCAGATGCTCGACTCGATGATCCGCTCGGCGCGCCCGACGCGCGCGGAGGTCACCGACGTCGCCAACGCCATCCTCGATGGGACCGATGCGGTGATGCTCTCGCAGGAGACCGCGGTCGGCGCCTACCCCGTCGAGGCGATCGCGATGATGGACTCGATCGCCCGCGTGACCGAGCGCGAGGCGCCCTACCAGGAGTGGAACGAGCATCGCGTGCTGCGCACGGGCCGTGACCCGGCGTACACGATCGCCCACGGCGTCGTGCAGGCCGCGCGCGAGCTCGACCTCGCGGCGATCGTCGTGCCGACGGCGACCGGCCGCTCCGCCCGGCTCGTCTCCGCCCACCGGCCGACGGTGCCGATCCTCGCGCTCTCACACGAGCCCGAGACGGTCCGTCGCTGCGCCGCGATCTGGGGCGTGCGGGCGGCGCCAATGCAGAATCTTGCCGTGACCGAGGAGGTCATCGCCGAGGCCTGCCGCCGCGTGCTCGAACTCGGCTGGGGACAGCCCGGCCAGCGCGTCGCCATCACGGCTGGCATGCCGAGCGGCAGCCCGGGCGCGACCAGCATGTTCCAGGTTCAGCGCCTGGACGCCGTCTGAGCCTCAGCGCTGCGCGTAGTAGCGCGCCTCGGCGCGGCCGAGCTCGGTGCGCGGCTCATCTCCGTAGAGCCACTCGCGCGCGATCCGGTGCCAGTTCCCGCGGGCACGCAGCCCGCTCATGACGGCGAGGGTCATCATCTCCAGCCGCCGTCCGAAGAGGTGTTCGGGTGGCAGGCGCTGGTGGCGCACGGTGTGGAAATTGCTGCCGCCCGGATCGGAGAGGTCGAGGACGATCCGGGTGGCGAGCGCCGGGTCGAGTTCGACCACCTCATCGGTGGTGAACCACGACGTATAGGCGCGAAACTCGGCCAGCAGCTCCTGCGGGGTCGTCGCAGCGCCCGGCGCGAGCATCCCGGCCGCCTCCATCGCGGCCGCGAGCTCGTCGCCGCGATCTTCGATCCCGAGTCGGTGGATCTCAAGCTCACGCTGCGCGGCCTCGGCGCTGATGCGCTTGAAGAGGCCGAAGTCCACAAAGCCCATGCGCCCGTCGGGAAGCAGCATCGAGTTGCCCGGGTGCGGGTCTCCGGAGAAGGCGCGATGCCGGTACATCGAACCGAAGTAGAAGCGGAAGATCATCTCGGCCGCACGATCGCGGACCGCCTGGTCCATGCGCGCGATCTCAGCGTGCCCGGCGCCCTCCAGGTAGTCCATGACGAGCACATGCGAGCGGCAGAGCGTGCCGTGGACCTCCGGAAGCACGATGAACGGATGTCCGCGATGCGCGCGGGCGATCGCGCGGGTGTTGTCGGCCTCCTGCTCGTAGTCGAGCTCCTCGTAGAGGCGCTCGCGCACCTCGAGCGCGGTCTCGTCAACATCGAGCCCGGGGATGATCGTGCGCGCGATATGCAGCATCGGGATGAGGTTCTGCAGATCGGCCCGCACGGCGGTGTCGATACCTGGGTACTGGACCTTCACCGCGACGGGGCGTCCGCCCGCAAGCGTTGCCCGGTAGACCTGCCCGATCGACGCCGCAGCGACCGGCCGTTCG
>WLNG01000042.1 GCA_009699915.1 Actinomycetota bacterium | reverse complement strand
CTGGCGGTCTGCGACGGCGTGCGCGCCGTTCCGATGGCCCCGGCGCAGGACTACAAGCGGATCTTCGATGGAGACCAGGGCCCGAACACCGGCGGCATGGGCTCCTACTCGCCGGTCCCCGGTGTCGACGCCGCACTCGTCGAGCAGATCGTCGCGACCGTCCACCAGCCGGTTGTCGACGAGCTCGCCCGGCGCGGTGCGCCGTTCCACGGGATCCTCTACGCCGGGCTGATGCTCACCGCCGCCGGCCCGAAGGTGCTCGAGTTCAACACCCGCTTCGGCGATCCGGAGACGCAGGCCGTGCTCCCGCGCCTGCGCAGCGATCTGGCCGACCTCCTGCTCGCAGCCTCCCGCCCTGGCGGTCTTGACGATGTCGCGCTCGACTGGGATCCGCGCACCGCGGTCAGCATCGTGCTCGCCAGCGCCGGCTATCCCGACGATCCGCGCGCCGGCGACGCCATCGACGGGCTCGATGCGCTGGCGCCGGAGATTGAGGTCACGCACGCGGGGACCGCCCTGCGTGACGGGATTCTCGTCACGGCAGGTGGCCGGGTGATGAACGTCACGGCGCTCGGCGCGACCCCCAGTGACGCCCGGTCGGCCGCCTACGCTGCTGCTGACGGCGTCGTCTTCGATGGCCGTCAGATCCGCCGAGACATCGCCCTGCGGGCAGAGGAGCGAACGACATGAGCGATCAGCTCGATCAGGTGAACACCGAACAGTCCGACAGCTCGCGTGCCGATGGCGCACCGCTGGTCGGAATCATCATGGGGTCGCAGTCCGACATGGCGACGATGGAGAAGGCGGGCGAGGTGCTCTCCGCGGCCGGCGTGGCCTACGAGATCAGCGTCATGTCCGCCCACCGCGATCCGGAGACTGTTGCCCAGTACTGCAGCGGTGCGCGCATGCGCGGGCTGCGGGTGATCATCGCCGGCGCCGGGCTCTCCGCCGCGCTGCCGGGCGTCGCCGCCGCGCACACCGACCTGCCGGTGATCGGCGTGCCGCTGACGAGCAGCCTCTCCGCGGCCGGGGGCCTCGACGCGCTGCTCTCGGTGGTCCAGATGCCGCCCGGCGTGCCGGTCGCTGCGGTCGGTCTGGACAACCCGAAGAACGCCGGCCATCTCGCGCTGCGCATCATCGGCGCCTGAGGCGTCCGCGCCCCTGCGAGAATCCCAAGCGTGATCGATCGCTACACCCGCCCGGAGATGGGCGAGCTCTGGACCGACCAGGCGCGCATGGAAGCGTGGCGCCGCGTTGAGGTCGCGGCCTGCGAGGAGATGGAGGGCCCGGCCGCCGAGGAGCTCGCCGCGATTCGCGCCGCGACCTTCACCGTCGAGGCGGTGCAGGAGCGCGAGGCGATCACCGACCACGACGTCGCCGCGTTCGTCGACGTGCTCGCCGAGTCGGCAGGCCCGGCGGGGCGCTGGATCCACTACGGCCTCACCTCCAGCGACGTGCTCGACACGGCGCTCGGCGTCCAGCTCGGGCTGGCCGGGGAGATCGTCCTCGCGGGAGCCGACGAGCTCGTCACGGTGCTTGCCGAGCAGGCGCGGGCACACGTGGACACGATCTGCGTCGGACGCACACACGGCATCCACGCTGAACCGACGACCTTCGGGATCAAGCTCGCCGGCTTCGCGATGGAGGCCGCGCGCAACCGCGACCGCCTGCGCGCTGCGTTCGCGCAGGTCGCCGTCGGCGCGCTCAGCGGTGCCGTCGGAACCTACGCCGCCACGTCACCCGATTACGAGCGCCGCGTGCTCGCGCGGCTGGGGCTCGAGGCCGAGCCGGTCTCCACGCAGGTGATCCCGCGCGACCGCCACGCGCAGCTGCTGCAGACGGTCGCGCTCGCGGGCGCCGGGCTCGAGCGCCTGGCGACCGAGATCCGCCACCTGCAGCGCACCGAGGTCCTCGAGGCGCGCGAGCCGTTTCGCACCGGGCAGCAGAAGGGCTCCTCGGCGATGCCGCACAAGCGCAACCCGATCACCACCGAGCGAATCACCGGCCTGTCCCGCGTGCTGCGCGGCAATGCGCAGGCGGCGACCGAGAACGTCGCGCTCTGGCACGAGCGCGACATCAGCCATTCCGGCGCCGAGCGGGTGATCCTCCCGGACTCGCTGATCCTCCTGGACTACATGCAGCACCTGGCGATCCGCGTCGTTCGCGGGCTCGTCATCGACGAGGAGCGCATGCGCGAGAATCTCGGCCTCACCTACGGCGCGCTCTTCTCCCAGCGGGTGCTGCTGGCGCTGGTCGCCAGCGGAATGTCGCGCGACGACGCCTACCGGATCGTTCAGGAGGAGGCCCAGAAGGCGTGGGACACGCGCACCGACCTGCGCGAGCTGCTCGCCGCGCGCGGCGATCTCGATCTGGACCTCGAGACGATCTTCGATCTCGGCCACTACGGGCGTCACGCCGCCGAGATCGTGACGCGGCTCGACGCCGTCGTCTGAGCGGCGCAAGGTTTTCCCCGGTCTTTACCCGGGCACGCATAGCCTGCCCGCAATGAAGGATTCGATCCGTCGGCGCCTGACACGGCGCAACGTCAGCTTCGCCGTTCTGGGCCTCGTCGGCCTCTTCGCGCTGATCCAGGCGGTCCCCTACGGGCATGCCCATGCGAACCCACCGGTGACCAAGGCGCTCGTGATGGATGCCCCAACGAAGAAGATCTTCGCCTCGTCCTGCGGTGACTGCCATTCGAACCTCACGCGCTGGCCCTGGTACACGAACGTCGCACCGTCGTCGTGGCTGGTCCAGAACGATGTCGCGGGCGGTCGTTCGAATTTCAACGTCTCGGAGTGGGACAAGCCGCAGCCGGACATCGGCGAGATCGTCGACGTGATCTCCCGCGGCGCGATGCCGCCGCTGAAGTACAAGATCATGCCCAACCACGCCGACGCGCGGCTCTCCGACGCCGAGAAGCGGCAGCTGATCGATGGCCTGCGCCGCGCCTACGCGGCACAGCCTCCGGTCGCGATCCGTCCCCGCGGCGAGGGCGGCTGAGCGCCGCGCGCCGCAGCGCCCTACCGTTTCCGGGGTGGACGCTGCGCCCCCACCTGCGGACCGGCCCGTTCGTCGGCGCCTCCCGCTGAAGCGGATCGCGCTCGTCGGTGGGCTCGGGCTCGTCGCGGTGCTGCTCGTGATCCAGCTGGTCCCCTACGGGCGCGACCACGCCAATCCGCCGGTCACCCGCGCGGCCAAGCTGGACCGGCGCACCCAGCAGCTCGTCACCAGCGCCTGCGGTGACTGCCATTCGAACCTCACGCGCTGGCCCTGGTACACGAGCGTCGCACCCGCGTCGTGGTTCGCCCAGTCGGACGTGGACGGCGGGCGCTCGATCCTCAACTTCTCCCGCTGGGACACCCCTCAGCCGAGCGTCGATGAGCTCGCGGAGGTCATCGCGGAGGGGGAGATGCCGCCGCTGAAGTACAAGATCCTCCCGAACCACGCCGACGCGCGGCTCTCGGACACCGAGAAGCGGGAGCTCATCGCAGGACTGCGGCGGCTCTACCGAGCCGATCCGCCGGCGGCGATCAAGGAGATCGGGACGCAGCGGCGGCAGTAGACGGACGGCCGCCTGCCCCATTGGTAGCCTGCGAAATGTGACCCGCCTAGCCGATCTTCCACTCATCGCCAGCGGGAAGGTCCGCGAGATGTACGACCTCGGGGACCACCTCCTGATGGCCGCCAGCGACCGCATCTCCACCTTCGATGCGGTCCACCCGACGCCGATCACCGATAAGGGGAGAGTGCTCACCGGCCTCTCGGTCTTCTGGTTCGACCGGCTCGGCGGGATCGTCCCCAACCACCTCGTCTCGTATGGCGACGGCGTGCCCGAGGAGGCCCGTGGCCGCGCGCTCGTCGTCCGTCGCCTGACGATGCTGCCGGTCGAATGCATCGTGCGCGGCTACATCACCGGCTCCGGCTGGAAGGACTATCAGGCCACCGGCGTCGTCTCCGGCGTCCAGCTGCCCGCCGGCCTCCAGGAGTCCGAGCGCCTCCCCGAGCCGATCTTCACGCCGAGCACAAAGGCGGAGGAGGGGCACGACGAGGCGATCGACTTCGATCGCGCCGCCGAGCTCGTCGGTGATCGCGCGCTGATGGAGCGCGTGCGCGACAGCTCGATTGCGCTCTATGAGGCGGCCGCCGAGCACGCCCGCTCCTGCGGGGTCATCCTCGCCGACACGAAGTTCGAGTTCGGCCTCGACGCCGACGGCACGCTCGTCCTCGGCGACGAGGTGCTCACGCCTGATTCCTCGCGCTACTGGCCCGCCGACGGGTACGAGGTCGGCCGCGGCCAGCCGAGCTTCGACAAGCAGTACGTGCGCGACTGGGCCACCGAGAGCGGGTGGGACAAGCTGCCGCCTGCGCCCGAGATCCCCGAGGATGTGGTCGCCGGGACTCGTTCTCGCTACGTCGAGGCGTACGAGCGAATCACCGGAGAGTCGTTCCAGGCATGGCTGGAGCGCTCGGGAGCGCAGGCCTGATGCGGGTGCGTGTGCTCGTCCGGCCGAAGGCCGGGATCCTCGACCCTCAGGGGGTCGCCGTCGAGCAGGCGCTGCCGGCGCTCGGCTTCGGCGGCGTGACCGACGTGCGCATCGGCCGGCTTATCGAGCTCGAGGTGGATGATCCCGCGCAGGTGGACGAGATGTGCCGCAAGCTGCTCGCCAACCCGCTCGTCGAGGATTACGAGGTGCAGCTGCTCGACGGGGCCGCCGGGACCGCCTCGTGAAGTTCGGCGTCCTGCGCTTTCCCGGCTCGTGCGACGAGGTCGACGCGCAGCTCGCCGCCGGTCGGGTCGGTGAGGCGGTCCTGCTCTGGCACCGAGACCGTGACCTTCAGGGCTGCGACGCGATCATCGTGCCGGGGGGCTTCTCCTACGGCGACTACCTGCGCGCCGGGGCGATCGCCCGCTTCTCGCCGATGATGGAAGAGGTCATCGCCTTCGCGCGCGACGGCGGCCTCGTTCTGGGGATCTGCAACGGGTTCCAGGTGCTCTGCGAGGCCGGGCTGCTGCCCGGCGCGCTGCTGCAGAACACCAACCGCCGCTTCACCTCCCGGCAGGTTCGGCTTGAGGTCGTCAACTCGGAAACGCCTTTCACGCTCGCCTGCGCGCCGGGCGAGCTGCTCAGCGTCCCTGCCAAGCACGGCTCCGGCCGGTACTACGCGCCGGACGATCAGATCGACGCGATGGAGGCGGCGGGTCAGGTCGTGGTGCGCTATGCCCCGGGCGACTGCTTCAACGGCTCGGCGCGCGACATCGCCGGGGTCTGCAACCAGGCGGGCAACGTCTTCGGCCTGATGCCCCACCCCGAGCACGCGGTCGATCCGCTCACGGGGTCCACCGACGGCCTGCGGATCTTCGAGTCGATGGCGATGGCGGCGGAGGGCGTCCGTGGCTGACGCAGGCCTGCCGACCGTCGAGGAGGCTATGGCGCTCGGCCTCACGCGCGGCGAGTACGAGCTCGTCTGCGAGAAGCTCGACCGGCCGCCCAACCAGGTCGAGCTCGCGATGTTCTCGCTCCTGTGGAGCGAGCACTGCGCCTACAAGCACTCGAAGAAGCTCCTGATGACACTCCCGACCGAGGGCGAATTCGTCGTGATGGGCCCGGGCGAGAACGCCGGCGCGGTCGACGTCGGCGACGGTCTGGTCTGTGCCTTCAAGGTCGAGTCGCACAACCACCCAAGCGCGGTCGAGCCGTTTCAGGGCGCCGCCACCGGCGTCGGCGGCATCCTGCGCGACATCTTCGCCATCGGCGCGCGGCCGATTGCCGTCCTCGACTCGCTGCGCTTCGGTGACCCGGGCACGAGCGAGCGCTCGCGCTTCCTGCTCGACGGCGCGGTCAGCGGCATCGGCCACTACGGCAACTCGATCGGCGTCCCCACCGTCGGCGGCGAGGTCTACTTCGAGGAGCCCTACGAGCAGAATTGCCTCGTCAACGCGATGGCGCTGGGTCTCGGCGAGCGCGAGAAGCTCGTGCGCTCGGCGGCCGCCGGCATCGGCAACATCCTCGTCCTCTACGGCGCCTCGACCGGCCGCGACGGCATCGGCGGCGCGTCGGTGCTCGCCTCGGCCGAGCTCGGCGAGCTCAGCGAGGACAAGCGTCCGACGGTCCAGGTCGGCGACCCCTTCGAGGAGAGCAAGCTGCTCGAGTGCTCGCTCGAGCTGCTCGAGGCGGGCCTGATCGTCGCGCTCCAGGATCTCGGCGCCGCAGGCCTCACCTCGAGCGCGAGCGAGATGGCGAGCAAGGGCGAGGTGGGTATCGACATCGACGTCGCGAAGGTGCCGCTGCGCGAGGCCGACATGGAGCCCTTCGAGATCATGGTGAGCGAGTCGCAGGAGCGGATGCTCTGCGTCGTCGAGCCAGGCAAGCTCGACACCGTGATCGCGCTGACCGACAAGTGGGAGGTCCACGGAACGGCGATCGGCACCGTCACCGATACCGGGCAGATGCGCATCTTCCGCGGCGAGGAGCTCGTCGGCGAGATGCCGGTCGTGGCGCTCGTCGACGACTGCCCGCTCTACGACCTCGACCCCGCCCCTCCGGCTGCGCCGATCTACCCGCCGCCCACCGCGACGCTCGACCCCGCGGCCGATCTGCGCCAGGCGCTGCTCGCGCTGATCGCCTCGCCGAACATCGCTTCGCGGCGCCCGCTCTTCGAGCAGTACGACTCGATCGTCCAGTCGCGCACGGTCCGTCGCCCCGAGGAGTCGGACGCCGCCGTGCTCCAGCTTCCCGGGGGCCGGGGTCTTGCCGTCTCGATCGACGGCAACGGTCGCAAGGTCGCCGCCGACCCGTACCGGGGCACGATCGGCGTGGTGCTCGAGTGCGCATCGAACCTCGCCTGCGCCGGCGCGCAGCCGCTCGGCACGACGAACAACCTGAACTTCGGCAACCCCGAGAAGCCGCACATCGCCTGGCAGCTGACCGAGGCGGTTCGCGGGCTCGGTGAGGCCTGCCGCGCGCTTGAGGCGCCGATCGTCGGCGGGAACGTCTCGCTCTACAACGAGGGCGCCTCCGGCCCGATCTATCCGACGCCGGTCATCGGGATGGTCGGCCGCCTGCCCGATGTCACCCGCGCGGGGAGGCTCGGCTTCGCGCGGGAGGGCGACGCGATCGCGCTCGTCGGCCGCTTCAGCCCGGCGTTGCCGGCCAGCGAGCTCGCGCGGCTGCGCGGCGAGGCGCTTCCTGATGGCCTGCCTGACGTGGACATCGCCGCGGTGCGCGCGACGCAGGAGGCGGTCCGTGACGCCGTCCGTGAGGGCGCGCTCTCGAGCGCCCACGACATCGCCGAGGGTGGGCTGCTTGTCGCGATCGCCGAGAGCTGTCTCGCCGGTGACGTCGGCGCGACGCTCGATCTCGGCGCGTGCGAGGACGCGTGGTCCGCGCTCTTCGGGGAGGCCCCCGGCGGCTTCGTCGTCTCGGGGGACCCGTCGGCAATCGCCCGGCTTGCCGAGCACACCGACGTGGACGTCATCGGCGCCGTCGGCGGCGATCGCCTCCACGTGCGCGCGGGCGACGGCGAGGCGAACGCAACGCTCGCCGAGCTACGCGAAGCCCACCGCGCGCTCGCGCGGCTCTTCCCGTGACGGCCGCCTAGGCCGTCTTCACGAGCAGCACGGAGCAGGGCGCCTTGTGCGTGACCGTGTTCGGCACGCTGCCGAGCACCTTGCGGTTCATGCCCTTGCTGCCGACGACCAGCAGGTCGACGTTGCGCTCGACGGCGATGTCGCAGAGCACGTCGGCCGGCGCGCCCGATCCGGGGATGATCTCCGCGTTCACGCCGGTGGCCACAGCCTCCGCCAGAAGCGATCCGAGATCCTCGCGCACCTCGTCGTCGAGGCTGCGCTCCAGATCGGGGTCAGCGGGGATCGCTACGACGACGGCCGAGGCCATCACGGTCGCACCGACGGCGTTCTCATGGGCGCCGATGATCAGCAGCTGGGCGCCGTACTTCGCGGCGATGTCGATCGCGGCGCGGACGGCGACGGCGGCGGTGGAGCTTCCGTCGCTGCCGACGGCGATGGTTGAGTACATATCGGGGAGTCTTTCGTCTCAGGCGGCGATTGCGCAAGCCGGGCCGCGCCGGTCCCACTGATAGTCTCGAAATCCAAGGAGGATCGCTCCTCCTGGAGCCATTCATGGCGATTCCTCTTCCGATCCACGAGCGTGAGGGTCCGCGCGACGAGTGCGGCGTTTTCGGGATCTATGCCCCCGGCCATGAGGTCGCGCGGCTGGCGTACTTCGGTCTCTACGCGCTGCAGCACCGGGGTCAGGAGTCGGCCGGCATCGCGACCGCTGGCGGCGACGGGTACATCATCACCCAGCGGGCGCTCGGCCTCGTCTCCCAAGTCTTCAAGGAGCACGATCTGCGCGCGCTCGGCGGGGACCTTGCGATCGGCCACGTGCGCTACTCGACGACCGGGTCGAACGAGTGGGAGAACTCCCAGCCGATCCACCGCTCGGAGGGCATGGGCGGGAACCGCCGCGAGCTTGCCCTCGCGCACAACGGCAACCTGATCAATGCCGTCGAGCTGCACCATGCGCTGCTCGAACAGGGCGTCGGGTTCAGCTCGACCTCCGACTCGGAGATCATCGCCGCCCTGCTCTCCACCCATCCAGCGCAGACGATGGAGGAGGCGATCGCCGACGTGGTTCCGCGGCTGCAGGGCGCATTCTCGACCGTCGTGATGACGAAGGACCGCGTCTATGGCTTCCGCGATCCGGCAGGGGTGCGCCCGCTGGTGCTCGGCCGACTCGAGGATCGCTGGTGCGTGGCGAGCGAGTCCTGCGCGCTGGACATCATCGGCGCCGAGTTCGTGCGCGAGGTGCGCCCGGGCGAGTGCGTCTCGTTCGGGGAGGACGGCCTGAGCTCGCAGATGATCGTCGAGGATGCGCGCTCGGCCTTCTGCGTCTTCGAGCACATCTACTTCGCGCGGCCCGACTCGCGCGTGCGCGACACCGTCGTCCAGGTGATCCGCGGCCGCATGGGCGAGATCCTCGCCCGCGAGTCGCCGGTTCCGCAGGCGGACCTGGTG
>WLNG01000041.1 GCA_009699915.1 Actinomycetota bacterium | reverse complement strand
CGCGCCATCGCCGACGCCCTCGCATAGGCGCCCCTCGACGCGTGAGACCAGACTCCACACGCCGGATGTCGCCTGCGGACCGCAAAGCTCTCGCACGGCGACCGTGCCGTACTCGCAGACGCGGCCGAGATCGTTGCGCATCAGATCGACGATCATCACGTTCTCGGCGCGGTCCTTCGCTGAGGCTGCGAGCTCACCGGCGGCCGTGTCGCCCGGCGCCGTCCCCTTGATCGGCTCGCTGGCCACGGCGCGGCCCTCGCGCCGGAGGAAGAGCTCGGGCGAGGCGCTGACGAGCGCGCCCCAATCGCCCCCAAGGCAGGCGCCGTGCGAGGGGCGCAGCTCGTCGAGCACACGGACGGCGAGCGCTGCAGGGTCGCCGTCGAAGCTCCCCTCCAGGCGCAGGCAGAGATTGGTCTCGAAGATCTCCCCCGCGGCGATCATCTCGCGGCAGCGCGCGACGGCAGCGGCGTGGCCATCGAGGCCGGCTCCCGCCGGGGTGAGCGGGCCGAGCGTGAACAACCGCGCGGCAGGCGGGTTTGCGAGTCGCTCGCGTAGGACGGCGAGACGGCTCTCGAGCGCGACGGCGCGCGCCTGCGTCCAGAGCGCCTCAAACCACCAGTCGCCCGCGGTATCGCAGTGGAGTACGTGGTCGTAGAAGGCGAGCGCGTGGCCCGGCAGGGCGGCCGGGCGCGGCGGCGCTGCGCCGACCGGCTCCAGCTGCGCTCCGAGCGCGTAGCCGAGGTACCCGATCCAGCCGCCGCCGACCGCCCCGGGCACGGCGCCCTCGACCTGCGGGAGCGTGTCCAGCGTTGCAAACGGATCCTCGCCTGAGCGGGCGACCGGCTCGGAGGCGCAGATCGCCCGCGAGCCCAGCCACGAGCCAACGAGCGCGACCGGGTCGGCGTCATCCGCGACCAGCAGCGGAGCGCACTCCGCAGCGAGGTCGCCGGCGAGCGGGACGCGCACGAGGCGCATGGGATCGGAGTGCTGCGACACGTTCCTCGGATCGTACGCCCGGGCCCGGGCATAGGCTCCGTCGCCGTGCTGATTCTGCTCGCACCGTCCGAGGGAAAGGCCGCCCCCACGCCCGGCGGGGCGCCCGTGGACCTCGCGCAGCTCGCCTGCCCGCAGCTTGAGCCGCAGCGGCGTGAGCTGATCGAGCGCCTCCGCAAGCTGGCAGCCGGGCCTCAGGCAAAGGCGCTCACCGCGCTCGGCCTCAGCGCCGGACAGGCCGGCGAGCTTGAGCGCGACCGCGACCTGTTCGGCGCTGCCGCAGCGCCCGCGGCGCAGGTCTACACCGGCGTGCTTTACCAGCACCTCGACCTTGCATCGCTGCCAGCGGCGGCGAGGCGCCGCGCCGACCGCCGGGTGCTGATCGCCAGCGCGCTCTGGGGCGTCGTGGCGCCGGGCGACGCGATCCCCGCCTACCGGCTGAGCATCGGCGCAAAGCTGCCGGGGATACCGGGCCTGGCCGCCTGGTGGCGTCCGGCGCTTGAGGCAGCGCTCCCGCAGGAGGGGCTTGTGGTCGACCTGCGCTCCGGCGCCTATGCGGCAGCCTGGCGTCCGCCGGGCATCGAGCTCGTCGAGGTCGGCGCCCGCACCGCGCAGGGAAAGGTCATCAGCCACATGGCCAAAGCGACGCGCGGCGAGGTCGCACGGCTGCTGCTCGAGCGCACGCAGGAGCCGCGGTCAGCAGAGGAGGTCGCCGCGGCGGTCGAGGCGGCCGGCCGCCGCGCCCAGCTCAACGAACTCCCGAGGGGACGTGGCTGGGCGCTGGACGTGATCGCGGGCTGAATCAGCGGGTGATCAGGAGACGATCACACGCTGGATCGCGACGTGGTGGGTTACGTCGCCCCCGCCCGCCCGAACGGGCACGATGCGCCAATGCATGATGAACGGGCTGCCGTCGGCGCGGTAGTTGATCGTGCGCCCCGCGAACTGGCGATCTGCGCCGAGGTCCTCGCGGAGGCGGTCGATCGTCCCGGCATCGGTCGCCGGGCCCTGAAGGAACGCCGGGTCCTTGCCGATGACGTCGTTCACCTTGTAGCCCGTGAGCGTCTCGAACGCCTCGTTGGCATAGATGATCTCGTTGTTCTGCGCCACAGCAGTGATCATCACCGAGTCGAAGCTCGCGTCGGCGATCGCCTTGAAGCTCGAGCCGAGCCCCTCGAGCATGTCAATTTCCTTGGAACCCATGGTTTCTCAATCGGTTGGCGGCGCAGCCGGTGGCCGTCCGCTGGACGCCTGAGGCTGTCTGCCGTCGTCACGTGCCTCAACCCCCCCGGACGTAGCGATTCCCAGGACCTCGGTGCCCCGGGCGACTGGCACTTGTGCCAGTCGCAGCCGACCGCGGCCGCTGCGAGGGTCATCCCATGAAATTCGGGATCATGCTGCTCCCTCGTTCGCTCGAGGAGACCAAGGCCGTCGCTGCCGCCGGCGAGGCCGCCGGTTTCGAGTGGATCAGCAATTCGGACTCGCCGACGGTCTACCAGGAGTCCTACATCACGCAGATGGCGATCGCCCAGGCGGCACCCAGCGTGAAGATCGGGCCGATGGTCAGCCATGTCGTGATCCGCCACCCGGTGATCATCGCCAACCTCTGGGCGACGATGCAGGAGTTCACCGATGGCCGCCTGATCGGCACGATCGCCACCGGGAACAGCGCCGCACGCGGCCTGGGACTGAAGCCCTCCAAGGTCTCCGAGCTCGCGCAGGCGATCGAGGCGATCGAGGGGTACTGGGCCGGCGAGGGCGGGAAGTTCCTCGACTCCGAGATCCCGAAGTCTGGAATCAAGCGACGCAGCTGCCCGATCCTGATCTCGGCCGACGGCCCGAAGGCGGCAGCGCTTGCCGCGACGCACGGAGACGGGCTCCTCTACGGCGGCACGCTCGAGCCGGAGGTCCGCAAGCGCCGGCTTGAGGCCGCGAAGATCACCGAGGGCCGCGAGGCGTGGATCGCCCCGACGGTCTCGCTGAGGGAGAACCACGACGACGTGCGCGACGACCTCGGCGCGATGGTCGTCGCGATGGCCAACCGCGCGATGCGCGCCGACCTCTCCGAGCGCGGTGTCCCGCCGGAGATCCAGGAGGACGTCCTGGAGATGCGGCGCGTCTACGACTACGGCTTCCATGCCGACAACACGCGGCCGAAGAACACCGGCCTGATCAGCGAGCGCCTGACGAACTACCTGCTCGACACGCTCTGCATCTGGGGCGACGAGGAGCGCTTCAAGCGCACGATCGACGAGCTCGACGCCGAGGGCTGGACCGGGATCATGTTCATCCTGGGGCAGGCTGAGGGCCTGCAGGAGCAGTTCGTGCGGGATCTCGGCGCCCGACTGCAGAAGCTCGGCTACCTGACGCCGCGCAGCTGAGCGCGGGGGCGCCGCCTCAGCCTGCGACCGTGACCTCGTCGCCCGCGCCGCCGGGCGCGAGCAGGTCGAGCAGGCCGCAGCGCCGCGCGAAGTAGACCGCCTCGCTGCGCGAGGTCGCCCCCAGCTTGGCAAAGAGATTACGGGCGTAGCCCTTCGCCGTCGACTCGGAGATCGACATCTCGATCGCAATCTGCTTGAAGCGCAATCCGCGCTCGAGCAGCACCAGCACGCGTGCCTCCTGCGGGGTGAGCGCGACGTCGGGCGCGGCCTCGAGGCCCGCGACGGCGCGATCAAGCCCGTGGACGCGTCCGGAGTGGACAGCGAGGATCGCGTGCTCGATCTCCTGCGGGCCAGCGGAGCGCGCGACGAAGCCGAGTACACCGACGCGCACGGCGAGCGAGAGCGCCGCCTTCGACGGGTTCGAGGCGACGATCAGAACCGGCCCAGAGATACCCGCCGCGTGGGCCTCCGGCAGGAACTCATCGAGCCGCCGGCCGTCGAACGCCATGTCACAGATCAGGAGCTCCCCTGCGGGAGCGCGTCGTCCGTCGGCAGCGACGAGCGCCTCGTAAGTCCCGCAGACCCGGACCGAGACGTCGAGGACATGCTCGGCGATCCGAGCGATCCCCTCAGCGGTGACGGGGTCGTCGTGGCAGACGACAGCCCACGTGGCGCCCGCGGTCTCCCGGGCGTGGAGCGCGAGCGCGAGGTTCGCCGCTACACCCTCGAAGGCCTCGAGGATCGGATCGCAAGCGACGTTCGCGTCCACGCAGGACGCGGTGATCGCGCCGACGGGTCGGCTGCCGAGGAAGAGCGGAACGGAGACGCCGGTCTTGAAGCCAAGAGCGCGTACAAAGGACTCGAGCGCCGTGCCGAACGACTCGTCGTCGAAGTTCGAGCGGCGGAAGACCTGCCCGTCGAGCGCCATCGTGATCTGCGTCGAGATCGAGATCGGCAGCTCCGTGTCGACCGCGAGGACCGGGCGCCCGGCCGCAGCCACGACGCGGAATGTGCCCTGCGCCTCATTGATTGCGTGGAGCGAGATCCGATCGACGGAGAGCTCGTCGCACATCAAGCGCAGCACCTCGTTGAGCGACGCCTCGCAGGGCCCCGACTCAAGTCGGGTGTTCACGGCACGGACGATGCCCATTTGATTTTCCTGGAGCGGCCTTCCCACCGCCCCGGCGGGGCGATGGAAGGCAGTCTCCTACGGGACCAGGGTCCGGCGCAATGTCGGTTCCGCTAGCGGGCCGCGAACGCGGCGAGCTCGCCGAGCACAGCCGCACGGTGCTCGCGCATCGCCGCGTTGAGAATCGTCACATCGGTCGAGTAGACGATGCCGGTGCAACCCTTTTCGATCTGATGTCGCAGCGACTCGGGTCCCCACGCGAGATTCATGACCAGCAGGCCGCGCTCGCGCGACTTGGCGACGAGCTCATCGAGCAGCTCGTCGACGAGCCGCTCGGCCTCCGGATCGCCGATGCCGCCCAGACGCGCAGCGAGGTCGTACGGACCGTGACAGACGACCTTCAGGCCCGGCACGTCGAGGATCTCGTCAAGGTTCTCGAACGCCTCCGGCTCCTCGAAGATCGGAATCAGATGGACCGAGTTGGCCGTGTGTTCGACCAGTTCCGCGAACGGCGTCCAGCCATAGTTGGCGGCGCGTACCGGCGGGGCCGAGCTGCGGTTCCCGTACGGCGGGAGCTTGCAGTACGAGAGCAGGCGTGCCACCTCTTCCGCGGTGTTGACGTGCGGCACCATCACGCCCGCCGCACCGAAGTTCGCGGCCTTCAGCACCTGTGCCCCGTCCTTGCCCGTCGTACGCACGAGCGGCGTGACATCGGCTGCGAAGGCAGCGCGCACGCAGGCCTCGAGCTCGGTCCCATAAGGGGACATTGCCGCGTGCTCGCAGTCCACGATCACGAAGTCCCATCCGGCGTGTCCGACGATCTCGACGGCCGCGGGGCTCGCCGAGACGACGAACGACCCAACGATCGGCTGGCCGGCCTCCATCTCCGCCCAAATGTCCTTCATTCCCGGCTTCAGCATGCTTTCTCCTCATCGGTGGTTCGATCGGTCCGGGCGGCGAGGGCACGGGCGAACCCGTCTACCTGTTCGCGCGCGGCGCGCAGCAGGATCTGTGAATCAACGTCGGTGCAGACGAAGCGCGCGCCGTGGACGACCCAGTCAGCGGCCCGCTCAGCGTCCTCGGCGAAGATGCCAACGTTCTTGCCGGCCTCGCCCGCACGGTCGCAGACCATCCGCACCATCGCGACGACCTTCTCGTGGTACACGTCGCCGGTGACACCGAGCGACTGCGAGAGGTCATACGGCGCGACGAGCAGCAGGTCGAGGTCGTCGATCGCCAGGAAGTCATCGAGCTCGTCGTAGGCCTCGCGGCCCTCTAGGAGCACGCCCGCGATCACCGCGGAGTTCGCTCCGCTGTAGTACGCGGGTCCGTTGTCCGCGGCATAGGAGGCCGAGCGCACGAACGGGCAGACGCCGCGGGTGCCCTCCGGCCCGAAGCGCATCGCCGAGACGGCGGCACGCGCCTCCTCAGCGCTGTCTACGTGCGGGACCAGGATGCCTGCTGCACCGATGTTCAGCGCCTGGGTGATCAGCTCAGGCTGATTGGCGAGCACCCGCGCGAACGGGACGATCCCGGTCGCATGCGCGGCGCGCATCATGTTCTCCGCCGTCTCGAGGTTGATCGCGCCGTGCTCGAGGTCAATCACGACATGCGTGTGACCTGCGTGGGCGAAGATCTCCACCTCGCCGGGCGCGTTCATCTGCACGAACGGGCCGTGCGAGACGCGGCCCGCACTCCAGAGCTCGCGGACCTTCAGGGCGTCATGGTGCATGGTCGGTTCCTTCCTCGTCCCGGTCGCTTAGAAAGGCTCGATGGCGTCGGGGATTTCGACGACTCCGAGCCGGATGTCATGCGGGGGCTGCTCCTCCGCCTCCAGGTACTCGACCTCCAGCAGGGAGCCGCACGCCGGGCAGCAGTGCTCCCAGGTGCGAATGTCGCGCACCGTCGTCCGACGGACCTTGGCGCCGAGATACGCTGCCCGCTCTGCGAGCGGCCACGAGCGACTGCTCGCACCGGTCTTCCAGTTGCCGTCATCGGAGGCCAGCGACTCATCGCAGTGGTTGCAGCAGATGCCCGCGCCTTCGATCCGCAGCGGGCTGCGGTACTCCTCCATCGGCGCCGGCTCGCGGCGCGGCTGCGAGCCGAGTCGCTCTGCGCGCAGCTCGCGCCGACGCGCCACGGTCGCATCCTCATCGGCCTCGCCGTCAGGACCGATGACGACGCCGTAGACTTGGTCGACGACGTCCGCGGTGATCATCGCGTTGTCGAGGTCCAGCGCGACGCGCCAGGACTCGCGGAAGAGCGGATCGCCCAGTCCTGATCCTCCGGCCCCATAGGTGCGCACGATGTCCTTGACGCCCAGCGGCAGGTTCGTCGCGTGCGAGGACGGGGGCGTGCTGCCCTCGGTCAGGTCCTCTGCGATGAAGCGCGCCCCAAGATCGGTGATCGAGCCGGCCTCGATGCCGTCGGAGAAGAAGAGGTTTCCGGTCCCACTGCCCGGGTATCCGCCGCCCGGCGCACACGAGGGAACGCGCGTGACATTCGAGAACATCGTGATCTGCGCGGCCTGCATCCCGAGCAGGCTCCAGGCGGTGTCGATCCCCATGCCGCCGCGGCGGTAGCCATGACCCCCGGAGTTCGGCAGCAGCCGGCGGAAGTAGTGGAGCGTCGGCGCGGTCTCCTCGAGCTCGATGTCGAGCATCCGGGCGCCGGTCAGGTCCTCGTAACAGCCGCAGTCGCGGCCGTCGGTGTTCGCCTGGGCGCCGAGGCCGGTGCCCAGCGAGTCGAACGAGACCCACATGACGGGCGCGCCTTCATCGCTGACCCCGAAGACGACGTTGTGCGGGGCGACGTTCGCGCCAAGACCCGCCGAGCGGTAGCGCACGTCTGGGTCGGAGCTGAGCCCGACGGCCTTGTGGAGCGCGCAGTGGAATGCGCGCAGGACCTTCGTCCCGGACTCCATGTGACCGCCGGAGGTCGCAGCGTTGATGCTCGGGTTGAGCATCGTGCCCGGTGCGGAGCGCACGACCTTCAGCGGCCGCGTCACACCCGCGTTGATCGGCAGGTCGGGCATCAACGTACGGATGAAGTCGCCGAGCACCCAGCCGAGCAGGGCGGCGCGCGTCGAGTTGATGAACGAGTTCGCCTCGGGCGGGGAATCCGAGGTGTCGATGACCATCTCGTCGCCGTGGATGATCAGCTTCACGCTGAGCCGCGAGAGCGTCTCCACCCCGTGCCCGTCGTACTCGACCCAGTCGTGCGCGGTATAGGTGCCGTCGGGCAGCTCCGAGATGCGCCGACGGGCGTGCTGCTCGCTGAGCGTGATGCTGTGCTCGCAGTACTCCTTCACCGTCTTCGCGCCGTAACGCTCGAAGACCTCCTTAAGGCGCGCGACGGTCGTGTTGTTCGCCGCCACGCACGAGCGCAGGTCATTGAGCGACTCCGGCATGCGCACGTTGGCGAGATAGAACTTCACGAACTGCTCGTCCCAGACCCCATCCCGCACGATCCGCGTGAGCGGAAACAGGAATCCCTCGCCGTAGCGGTCGTAGGCGCCGGCGATCCAGCCGCCTGGCGTCAGGCCGCCGATGTCGAGCACGTGGACCGACGCGTAGGCCCACGCGACCAGTTCATCGCCGGCGAAGACCGGCGTGATGATGCTGGGGTCTGCTCCGTGGAGGGGCTGCGTCGTGTACGGATCGTTGGCGGCGAAGTGATCGCCGGGACGCACCGTGGAGAGATCGAGGGTCGCGTTGATCTCGCGCACCGCGTTGACGCCGGAGACGAAGTGCGGCGGCAGGTAGCTCGTGAAAGCGATGATCTCGGCGTCGGTCGAGAGCAGCGACGTGGAGAAGTCGTTCGCCTCGGTGACGATCGGCGAACCCGAGGTGCGGTTCAGCGTGATCGCCGCCTCCTCGCAGGCAGCTTCCAGCCGCCGGTGGATGACCTTCGTGAGGATCGGGTCGAATGCGCTCGCGGTACTCACCTGATGGCTCCTTCGGACTCGTTCACTCAGGCGGCCCCGGCCGCCGAGTTCGTGGCTGAGCCGGCGCCCGCAGAGGCGATGCCGGTGAAGACGTAGTTGCGCAGTGCGTCGATCTCCAGCCGCATCTCGGAGGGAACGAGCAGCGTCGTATCGACGTCGTCGATCAGCGCCGGCCCCTCGACGACATCGCCGGGTACGAGCGCGGGGCCGTCGAACGTCGGAGCGTCGATCGCTCCGCCGCCGAGACGCACCTTGCGGGTGCCGACGGGAACCGCAGGTCGTGCGGCCGGGGCATCCTCGCGGTTCATCGGCGGCTTCGGCGTGCTGCCGGAGGCGACGACGCGCGCAGTGTGCAGCTCGACCGGGAAGCCGTCCCAGGCGCTCCCTGGGCCGTACGAGCGCTCGTACTCCTCGATGAAGTGCGCGGTCAGCGCCTCGCGGTCCCCCTCGCCGATCTTCCCGTCGGGCCAGATCAACGAGATCTCGAACGACTGGCCGACGAACTTCACGTCGGCTTCGCGGCGCAGCGTGATGTCCTCGTCGGCGAACCCCTCGCGGTGCAACGCCGAGAGCGCACGCTCCTCGAGGCCGGTGTAGATCTCATTGATCTGCGCGACCGGCCCGCCGCCGTAGAT
>WLNG01000040.1 GCA_009699915.1 Actinomycetota bacterium | reverse complement strand
GCACCGGCCAGCGCGGCGACGCTGTCGGACTGCGGCTGGTTGTCGACCGTCCAGGAGGCTATGTAACGGTCCTGACCGTCGACCGCCTGCGCTGCCGTGAGCTGCGGACCGAAGCAGAAGCGCACCGACGAGGCGCTGCCCCAGTCAAGCGATCCACCGGTCTTCACCGGAGCATGGAGGCCGCTGTCGCGGCTGCCCGCCGGGGCGTACTGATAGACCAGCGCGCTGGCAGTGGTCGACGTGCCCTTGACGATGACCGCCTGGACCGCGAGCGTCGAGGACCAACCGAGGCTGCCGCCCGCGGCGCCAGAGAAGGTGAACGAGGTGTACGGGTCGTCGCTCCAAGCTCCACCCTCAACGGTCATGCCGAGCGGGCTGTCAGCCGGGAAGTAGGTCCCATCGACGACCGAGCCGGAGCTCACGCGCACGCCCATCGGCGAGGTCACGTTGGGGAACTGGGAAGAGCTGTCGAGGTTCGCGCAGGTCGGATCGCCGCTCCAGCTCGTGACCTTGACGGGGCTGACCCCTGCACCGCTCAAATCGGTGTTCGTGTAGGCGCTCGCCCCTGCCGGTGCAATCCCGATTGCAACCAAGAGGAGAGCGACGATCGAGAGCGAAAGTCCCCGGAGCTTCGAAGAGTGTGCTGAACGCATCCTTGCTTCCCAGTAGTTGCCAGGCAATCCGCCTGGCTAGAAGTCGTTTCTTAGAAGGGTTTTTGAAGTCAGACCACTACGCCGGATTTAAAAACGCTCTTCAGGCCTAAAGTTCTGCTCGCAGAGTACCGATACATCCGGCTGGTGTCGAACAACTACGGGGCCCCGGCTCCACGTTATCGGTCAAACGTCCACGGTGTCGTGCACGCAGCGGTGCGGTAGCGTTCGGCGAGATGACCGGCAGACAACACGTTCAGGCGGGTCACATCGCCTACTCAAGGAGCCTCTATGTCTGAGCACGAGCCCATGCTCGGTCCTGTCGACTTTCTCGTGATCGGTTATCCCGCCGGGGCGCCGCGCACCGGCGAGGCGATCCCCCTGTTCCTCGACCTCGTCGAGCGCGGCATCATCACCGTCCTGGACGTCACCGCCATCGAGAAGCTCGCCGACGGCACGATCGCCGGCTTTTCGATCGCCGATGTCGACGGTGACGGCCACCCGGACCTGATCGCGTTCGCCGGCGCAAGTTCGGGACTGATCGGCGAAGAGGACCTGAGCGTCGCGGGCGAGGGCCTTCAGCCAGGAGACGCCGCAGTGCTGATCGTCTTCGAGAACACGTGGGCGGCACCGTTCGCGACCGCGGTGCGCCGCAACGGCGGCGAGGTGCTCGCCTTCGAGCGCGTCTCACCGATCGACCTGCTCGACGCCATCAACACGCTGGAGTCCGCTGGCACAGCGGGCTGACCACCACCACCGAGAGGGAAACCAAGCCGATGCCGATGCTTCGCACCATGGCCCGCACCGCCGTGATCTCCGGGACTGCCACCGCCGTCTCCAACAACGTCTCCCGTCGTCAGGCTGACAAGTGGCAGCGCGAGGCCGAACCGGCCCCGGTTGCCGCCGCTCCGGCCGCCGATGACCCGATCGCCAAGGTCAAGGAGCTTGCCGAACTCCACGCCCAGGGCATCCTCACCGATGAGGAATTCGCCGCTGCGAAGGCGAAGCTCCTCGCATGATCGGCGCGCTCATCATCGGATTCCTCGCAGGCGTGATCGGGCGGATCCTGCTCCCAGACATGTGGCACGGCCTGCGCGGACCGAGGTCCTGGTTCTTCTCGCTCTGCCTCGGCCTCGCCGGGGCGCTCGTCGGCTACCTGATCTTCTCCGTGGCGATCGGGCTCGGGGACACCGACATCTTCGACGTCTGGGGATTCTTCACGGCGATCTTCGGCGTGATCATCCTGCTCCCGTTCGTCGGGATCTGGGCGCGCCTGACCGGGCGCGGTCCGCAGAAGCGCTGAGGCCTGCGCGCAGCCTCTGGCGCTAACGACAGTTGGTGGCGGAAGGCGGGCGTGGTCGGCGCCGCCAGACAGGGGTGAGCCGACCACCGACCAGGAGCTGCGCTCGGCCGACACCCGTCGGCTGCGCAACCCGGCCCAGCTCGCCCGGCTCGCCGCCTGGGTGAACGAGACGCTCGTCCCAGACTGGGACACGGTCCGCTTCGTCTCGCTCGACCGCACCTCAGGCGGCGTCTCCTACGAGACATGGATCATCGACATCGCGGAGGGCGAGGCCCCAGACGCACGCCGGTTCACGTTCGTCCTGCGACGCGAGCCGCTGCGCGGCCCGCTCGAGCCCTACAACGTGCTCTTCGAGGCCGAGGTGATCGACCGGCTGGGCGCCACCGCCGTGCCGGTGGCCCCGCTGCTGGCCACCTGCGAGGACCGCAGCATCATCGGGCGGCGCTTCAGCGTGCTGGGATTCGTGGAGGGCGAGGTACCCGACTACCGGTCGATCACGACGCGCGAGGACTGGCAGGACGAGGGCCGACGCCGCGTGATGACCACCGAATTCCTGCGCGTGCTGGCGGAGATCCAGCGGGTCGACTGGACGCAGATCCCAAGCCTCGCCGCCGCGCACGGCGGACCGGTCACCGAGCGCGAGCGCCTGCACCGGCTGATCGACGCGATGGAGAGCGCGTCGGACCGCGCGATGGCCGGCTGGGTGCCGTTGCCGATCTTCCGCGATGCCGTGCGCTGGTGCCGCGACAACGCCCCCGACGGGCCGCCCGAGGGGATGGTCCTCCACCACGGCGACTACAAGATCGGAAACTGGCTCTGGAAGGACGACACGATCCAGGCGATACTCGACTGGGAGGGCGCGATGGTCGCCGACCCGCTCCAGGACCTCGGCTACGCCTGCCACCCGGCGATGCGCGAGTCGCACCCCGAGCTGATGGCGATGCTCGCCCCGATCGACGAGTTCCTCGCGATCTATGAGGAGCAGACGGGCCGCACCGTCGACCGGCAGCGTCTCCACTACTACGTCATCTACGCGATGCTCTTCCACACATACACGCTGCTCATGGGCCTGCCGAGCATCGTCGAGTGGGACGGCGACATGCGCATGGCGACCGGCTACGCAAAGCTCAACCAGGTCACGCGGATGCTCGTCGACCAGATCGAGGCCTACGAGGAGGGTCGCGGTGTTCTTTGACACGTTCGGCCGGACGCTGCTGCGCGCCAGCGAGGTGCTGCGCGAGGACGTCCGCCCCGCCATCGACGACGTCTTCCTCATCCAGCAGATCGATGCCCTCGCGGTGATCGTCGGCGAGGTCGGCGGCGCCTGGCAGGACCTCTTCGCCGCGCTCCAGCAGCAGAATGCGATCCTCGACGAGACCCTCGCCGGCAGCGGCGTCACACCGCCGACGCAGGAGGCCCCCGCCGACCCGCTCGCCCACAATGCCGCGCTGCTGCGGGCGCTCGACGAGCGCGTGACGCAGCTGCACGACGCGAACGACGATCAGCGCCTGCGGGCCGTGCGCCAGGGCCTGCGCCGGGCGGCCGTCGTCGAGCAGGAGCTCTTGACCGCGGCGCGCGAGCGCGCCGGAAGCGCAGCAATCAGGAGACTGTGAGACAGATGCTGGAACCCGTCCCCGCACGCGACGCCTATCTCCACGAGCCCGTCTACGGCGACCCGACCTGGCTGGAGACCAACTGGTTCCCGTTCATCGTGCCCGAGCGCAACATGCGCGGCTATGTGTACGCGTGCTTTCGCAGCAACCTGAAGGTGGCGATGTCGACGATCGTCATCTGGAGCGCCGAGGAGGTGCTGACGGTCCTCGGCACCGACTACTGGGATCAGCGCATGCACCTCCCCTTCCCCAACGGGAACCTCGACGACTACCGGCTCAACAACGGTCTGCACGTGAAGATGACCGCGCCGCACGAGCGCTGGGAGATCACCTACGACGGCTTCAAGGACATGCGCCTGGAGATGGAGGTGACGGCGATGATGCCGCCGGTCACCAGCCACATGACGCGTCTGCCGGACGGCGGCGACTTCAGCCAGTTCCATGCCGTGGACCCGAGCCTCGCCGCCGCCAGCGGCCACATCGATCAGACGATGATGATGCGCGGCGAGCTGCGGCTACGCGGCGAGACGATCCCGATCGCGTTCCCGTCGAACCGCGACCACTCGTGGAGCCCGCGGCCCGAGTACGGGCATGGGTTCGGCTACTTCGACGAGGGGTTCTTCGGTGAGGAGTTCAGCTTCCACGTCCAGACCCGCAGCCGCCACCTCGACGAGTCGCCCGTCTCCAACGGCTACCTGCTCGAGAACGGCGAGGTGATCCTGCTGAAGGCGGGCATCGGCCGCTACGAGATGGACGGCTGGTTCACGCGCAAGCTCGTCTACGAGCTCGAGGACGAGCGCGGCCGTCACCACCGGATCGAGGGGACGCCGACCTCGCAGTTCCTGCTCCCCACATGGCCGAACCAGTTCAACATCGTCGGCCTGACTCGCTGGACGTACGAGGGCGAGTCCGCGTTCGGCGAGTACAAGTGGCACTGGGAGGCCAGCGAAATGCAGGCGCGCGGCGGGCTCACGCCCAGCGACCCCGAGCTCTGGAAGAACCGATGACCGACCTGACCTCCGAGATCGTTCGCGCGCGGCGCCACACGATCGGCGACCTGCTCGACCGCGCCGCCAAGCTGTATCCGGACAAGCTCGCGGTCGCCCACAACGACGTGCGCCAGACGTACGCGCAGCTCGACGAGACGGTCAACCGCTTCGCCAACGCGCTCGCGCAGCGGGGCGTGGTGCAGGGCGACCGGATCGCGATCCTCTCGCACAACTCGCATGCCTTCGTGGTCGCCTACTACGCGCTCGCCAAGCTCGGCGCGATCTCCGTGCCGGTGAACTTCATGCTCGTCGGGCCGGAGGTGGCGTACATCCTGGGTCAGTGCGAGGCGAAAGGCATCCTCGTGGAGCCGGCGCTCGTGCAGGTCGCCGCGGACGCGCTCACCGAGCCGGCCGTGGACGCCGCGATGACGCTGCGCGCCGGCCTGGGCGACTGCGGCCCGGGCTGGGAGGACGCGCTGGCCTGGATGGACCACCCGGACGCGGCCGCGCCGGATGTCGAGATCAGCGACGACGACTGCCTGCAGCTGCTCTACACGAGCGGAACCGAGTCGCGTCCGAAGGGCGCGATGATGGCCAGCCGCAATCTGATCGCCCAGTACCTCTCCTGCACCGTGGATGGCGAGATGGCGCACGAGGACATCGAGATCCACGCGCTGCCGCTCTTCCACACCGCCGCGCTCCACGCCTGCCTGAGCACCGACATCTATGTCGGGGCGACGAGCATCATCCTCGACGGCCCCGATCCGGCGGCGATGCTGGCGGCGGTCGAGCGCGAGTCCGCGACGAAGCTCTTCAGCCCGCCGACGGTGTGGATCTCGCTGCTGCGCCACCCGGATTTCGACACCCGCGACCTGAGCTCGCTGCGCAAGGGCTACTACGGGGCGGCGAGCATGCCGGTCGAGGTGCTGCAGGAGCTCGCCCGGCGCCTGCCGGATGTGCGGCTCTTCAACTGTTACGGGCAGACCGAGATGTCGCCGCTTGCCACGTGCCTGGGCCCGGACGACCAGATGCGCAAGGCGGGCTCCGCGGGGCGCCCGTGCATCAACGTCGAGACGATCCTCGTCGACGACGACGACAACCCGGTGCCGGTCGGCACGGCCGGTGAGATCGTTCACCGCGGTCCGCACGTGATGCTCGGGTACTGGAACGACCCGGAGCGCACCGCGGAGGCGTTCCGCAACGGGTGGTTCCACAGCGGCGACCTCGGCGTCTTCGATGACGAGGGCTACCTGACGATCGTGGACCGCAAGAAGGACATGATCAACACCGGCGGGGAGAACGTCGCCAGCCGCGAGGTCGAGGAGATGATCTACGAGCACCCTGCGGTCGCGGAGGTCGCGGTCTTCGCGCTCAGCCACCCGAAGTGGATCGAGGCGGTGACGGCGGCGATCGTCGCCAAGCCCGGGGAGAGCTTGACGGCCCAGGAGATCACCGAGTTCTGCAGGGAGCGGATGGCTCCGTACAAGGTCCCCAAGTACGTGGTGATCGAAGATCAGCTGCCGAAGAACCCGAGCGGCAAGCTCCTCAAGCGCGACATGCGCCTCACCTACCAGAGCCTCGTCGACGACGAGTCCTGAGCCGCCCTCGCCTGGCTGGCGGGCGAACTGGCGGTTCGGTCAGGCTCAGCGGGCCGACCGGCCGTGTGAGATGCGTCCATGCCCACTGATCTCTGTACACGGCTCGGCATGCGCTGGCCGCTCTTCGCGTTCTCCCACAGCAAGCAGGTGGCGGCCGCGGTCACGCGCGCCGGCGGCCTGGGGGTTCTGGGCGCCGCCCAGCTGACAGCCGATGAGCTCGAGGAGCAGCTGGCGTGGATGGATCAGCAGTGCGGCGGCCTGCCCTACGGGGTCGATCTGCTCGTGCCCGGCGACTACGACGAGGGCGCGCCCGATCGCGCCGGATTCATCGCGCAAATTCCGCAGGAGCACCGCGACTTCACACAACGCTTCCTTGCCGAGTACGAGGTCCCCGAACTGGCGGAAGGCTACGAATTCGGGGATGTCGTCGAGGCAGGGCATCTGCCGATCACCGGCAACCACCTCTACACACCTGCGGACGTCTGGCCGTGCGTCGAGGTGGCGCTCGCCTCGAACGTGCGGCTCTTCGCCAACGCGCTCGGCGTCGCTTCGCCGCAGATCCTCGACGGCTTCCACGAGCGCGGCGTGCTGGTCGCCGGGCTGGCGGGCCAGCCCCGTCACGGCGAGAAGCACAAGGCAGCGGGCACCGACATCGTGATCTGCACCGGCTACGAGGCCGGCGGGCACACCGGCGAGATCGGCAGCATGGTGCTCATCCCCGACATGGTGGACGCCTGTGACGGGCTGCCGGTCCTCGCGGGCGGCGGGATCGCCAGCGGACGCCAGATGGCCGCGGCGCTCGTCCTCGGCGCGAGCGGCGTGTGGTGCGGCTCCGTGTGGCTGGCGACCGAGGAGGCCGAGACGCCCGAGGTGGTGAAACGCAAGTTCACCCAGGCGCGCGCGATCGACACGGTCCGCTCGAAGGGGTACACGGGGCGGCCGGCGCGCCAGCTGAGCACGCCGTGGACCGACGCGTGGGCCGACCCACGCAATCCGGAGACGCTGCCGATGCCGCTCCAGGGCATCCTCTCCGCCGAGCCACAGGTGCGCATGACGCGCGCAGCAGAGGCCGGTCAGGGACGCGCCGAGGAGGTCGTCGGTTATTTCGTCGGCCAGGCCGTCGGACGCCTGCGCCACGGACGCTCGGTCGCCGAGGTCTTCGAGGAGATGATCACCGAGTGCGACGCGACGCTCGCACGCGTGCGCAGCGGGGACATCGCGATCTGATCAGACGCAGCCCGGCTTGAGCCGGGCTGCGCTGCGCGCTTGCTTAGGCGACCGCGCCCTGCCAGAACAGCGCCGAGGCCGAGGTGTTGTAGGTGCGCTTGACCCGGTCGGCCATGTGCGTCGCCACCCACTCGGCCGCTGCGGCGATGGCCTCCTCGGCCTCAGCGTGCGTGTCCCACGCACTGATCGACATGATCTCGGTCGGCGAGATCTCGAGAACCGAGTAGGCCTTGAAACCGGGCATCGCGTGAAAGATCTCGAGCATGCCGTCCGGCTGCTGAACGATGTCAGCGATCTCGCCGGGGGTCCCATCGATGACGTCGTAGGTTGCGACTCGCAGGTGGTGCATGTGGATCCTCTCTCGGAGCCTTGGGGAAGCGCGCACCCTACCCGACCACTCGTCGATCGTTCAGAGCCGACCGGCCGTGCGCGGGCCTACCGGAACGTGAAGCGCCTGCTGTTCGCCTTGCCCGTGACGTTCCTGCACGTGCCGGTCTTCAGCTTCGCGCCGCGCAGGAGCTGACCGCGCTCCCAAGCCGCGCGTCTCGTCTGACGCACGGTCAGACGAGGAGACCGACTCGCTGCGCGAGGTTCACCGCTTCGGCGCGGTTGCGCGCGCGCAGACGCCGGTACAGCTCGGTCGTATGGCCCTTCACGGTGTGCGGGGAAAGGCAGAGCGTGTCGGCGATCTGGCTGTTCGTCGCGCCCGCCGCCACCAGACGCAGGACCTCCCGCTGGCGCGCCGAGAGCGGCCCGCATGAGCTCCTCGGCGCGGGGGCGAGCACCTTGCCCAGCCCCGCGGCGCGGATCGCCTCCGCGATCTCCTGGGCCGACGCGCCGGTCGAGATGAACCCGCAAGCGCCGGCCGCCGCCGCGGCCGCGGGCGAAAGCCGCTCGGTCAGCGACGTAAGCAGGACGCTGGCATGCGGACGGTCGCGCAGCAGATCACGGCAGATCTCGGTGCCCGGCGCCTCGCCGACGAACAGTTCGACGATCGCGACGGCCGGCTCGTAGCGATTCCAAAGCAGCTGGGCCTCTGCAGCGGAGCGGGCTCCAACGCAGCGCGTGATCCACGGCACCTGCGCCGACAGCAGCCGAAACCCGCACCGCACGATGTCGTGTTCGGTGACGACGAGAATCCCCATCGGACGGTCGGGCTCCTGCTCCTGCTCTTTCCGGACCGTCTGTCGCTCGTCCACCGGTTTATAAGAACGAACGTTCATACACCCGACCCTACCGACGCTCAGGACGGAAGATCAAGGCGTGAACGAGCCTGCTGAGGCCCTCTCTACGACCCGAGGTCGCTGAACGGCAGCGTCTTCCACCAGTGGACCGTCAGCAGGCACTTGGAGATGGCCCAGCCGCCATCCTGCTCGACGTACTCGTTCGCGTAATCGCAGGCGCAGAAGAGCTCATCACCCGCGGCGTTGCGGATGTAACAGATCGTGTGGGCATCGCCCGCAGCCCGGCCCGCAGCGGTGAAGTCCACCGTGATGTCAGTGATCCAGTGACGCGTCTCAGGCGACGCCACCCAGATCGACTCGAGCACCTTCTCGATCGCGTCCCGGCCATCCGCAGCACCGAACGCCTCACCGAGATTCCAGTGCGCGTCCTGCGCCCAGATCGAGAGGAAGCGCTCGCGATCCTGGTTGTCACAGCCGTAGGCGTAGGACGCCATCAGCTCGCGGATCGCCTGCTTTCCCTCGATGCGCGCAAGCCGCTCCTCTACCGACAGATGCTCAGACATGTCTCGCTCCTTCCTCGTCGCCACGGCGTGGCGGGGTC
>WLNG01000004.1 GCA_009699915.1 Actinomycetota bacterium | reverse complement strand
GAACCCGCTCGGCGCGGCGCCTCTAGGTCGGCGCGCATGCCGGGCGCCTGCGCTCAAGGCCTGCTCGCCGCCCGCCGAAGCAGAGAGTGCATGGCGCCCGTCGGAGACCAACCCACCCCAACGCAGATCGATCGTCTTCGGGCTTCGATCGCCGCCGGTGGGTACGTGGTCGATCCGGTGCTTGTCGCCGACGCGTTCCTGGACCACTGCGCGCTCGTCCGCGTGGGGGCGGCCGCGCTCGCTTTCAGCCCAGATGGTGCTCGTATCCGGCGAGCCGCAGCGGCTCCCCGTCGGACCCCTTGAACACCGCCTCGGCCGGACCCTCCACGACGCGGCCCACCACCGTCATCCCGGCCGGGATCGCGACATGCCGGGGCAGGCAGGCGCAGAGTTCGAAGTCCTCGCCGCCGGTCGCGGCCAGCTGCGCGGCATTGACGCCGAGCTGTTTGGCGACGGCCTCCACCCCGGGGGCCAGGGGCAGCGCGCCGAGCTCGAGCTCGAGCCGCACGCCGCTGCGCCGAGCGATGTGCTGCGCGTCGGTTGCCAGGCCGTCGGAGAGGTCGATCAGCGCGCGGGCTCCGATCCGTGCGAGCAGTCGTCCCTGCGCGAGCCGTGGCTCAGGCCGCAGGTGCGCCTGCACCAGCTCCTGTGGGCCGCTAGCGCGGCCGTCGAGGATCGCGAGCCCGGCAGCCGAAGCTCCCAACGGGCCGGTGACGACGACGATGTCGCCGACGCGCGCGCCATCGCGGCCGACGAGCTCGCGCGGCGAGTCGGCCCATCCGACGACGGTGACGCTGACCATCAGCGCCGACGCGCGCACGAGGTCGCCCCCGGCGATCGTCACGCCGGTGCGCTCCGCGAGGGCCTCGAAGGACCGCGCCATATCGAGGACGTCGCCTTCGCCGAGATGCGGTGGGACGGCGAGTGCGATGTAGGCCTCGCCGGCCTCGGCGCCCATCGCCGCGAGGTCGGAGAGCGCCGCGGCGAGCGCGCGGTGCGCGGCGTCCGCGGCGGTTGCCGCCGGTGGGTCCAGGCGCAGGTGGACACCCTCCACCATCGTGTCGACGCTGGTGACGGAAATCGGACGTGCGCGTACAACGGCTGCGTCGTCCCCGACCCAGCGCAGGATCGTCGCGGACCGCGGCCGCATGATCCGCTCGAAGGCTTCGATGAGCGAGAGTTCGCCCACGCCGGCCCTCAGGAGATCAGCGGTGCCGGTAGACGATCCGGGCGCGGTCGAGGTCGTACGGCGAGACCTCGACGCGGACGCGGTCGCCCGGGAGGATTCGGATCCGGTAGCGACGCATCTTTCCCGCTACGTGCCCGAGGACGTTGTGGCCGTTGTCGAGTTGGACGCGGAACATCGCGTTGGGGAGCGCCTCGACGACCTCCCCCTCGAATTCGACCTTCTCTTCCTTGGCCATGAGCGGCCGACGGTAGCAGCAGGTCCCGCGGTGGCGGGGATCAGCCGGGTGTCGTGCCGCCGGTGCCCGGGTCGCCGCCCGGGGTAGTGCCCGGATCGGTGGTTCCGGGATCTGTGGTCCCGGGCCCGTCCTGCGGCGGCGATTCGTACTGGTTGTCCGGGTACTTGTTCTTTTCGGCTTCCTTCTTCTTCTTTGCTGCCTCCTTCTTCTTCTTCTCCTCCTCTGCCTTCTTCTTCGCCTCGAGATCGAGCGGATCCTCGGCCGGGGTGGGCGGGTTCGAGGAGTAGAAGAGGTCGACCGGTCTGCTCACGAAGGGCTCGCTGGGCTCGGGGAAGGGATCGCACGGCCGGCTCTCCATCGCGTAGGCCATGACGTCATGCCAGATCGCCGCCGGCGCCATGCCGCCGAACATCGTCCCCCAGCCGGGGACGGAGGTCATCGAGGTCGTCGCGTTCGGGTAGCCGACCCAGACGACGGTGCCCAGCGAGCTGGTGAAGCCGTCGAACCATGCGTCGGTGAAGCTGCTCGTGGTGCCGGTCTTGCCGGCCGCCGGGCAGCCGATCTGCGCGCGTGTGCCCGTGCCGCCCTGGACGTTCGCCTCCATCGCGAGCGTCGCCTGGTGGGTCTCGCCGTCGGTGAAGATCTTCACGCGCTCCGGCTTGCCGATCGCAGTATCGGTGCGGCCGCCCGGGAATACGACATGGTCGATGACGATCGGCTTCACGCGCCATCCACCGTTGCTGATCGTCGCGTACGCTCGCGCCATCTCGAGCGGGGAGACGCCATTGGTCAGGCCGCCCAGGCCCTCCGCGGGATAGGCGTCGAGCTTGCTGGTGATGCCCATGTCGTAGGCGGTCTGGCGCACCGCCTCGGGCGTCACGTCGAGGTCGAGCTGCTGGAAGACGGTGTTGTCGGAACGCACGAGCGAGTTGAAGATCGTCGCGGCCCCGACGTAGGCGTGATCGTCGGTGACGACCTTGATCTGCGTTCCGGTCTTCTGGTCGAAGAAATCGAGTGGCTGGGACTCGTAGGTCGTGTTCCTGATGTCCACGCCCTGCCGGATCGCGGCCATCATCACCATGACCTTGAAGGTCGACCCGGGCTGGCGTCTGCCCTGCGCCGCGAGATTGAAGACGGAGGATCGGTAATCCCCGGAGGAGGTCATCGCGAGGATGTGGCCGGTCTTCGGATCCATCGTCACAACCGCCGCCGCCGGGTCGCCAGGGTTCGGCAGCCGCTCGGCGATCGCCTGGGTGGCGCGCCGCTGGAGCTTCAGGTCGAGGGTGGTGAAGACGCGCATGCCGCCGCGCTGCACGCGGGCCAGGCCGTACTCCTCGATCAGTTGCTGCTTGACGAAGTCGAAGAAGTAGCTCTCGCGCTTCTTCGCGTAGTAGGTGTTGCGCCTGACGCTGAGCGGCGCCTGCTTGGCCTCCTGCGCCTGCGCGGGGGTGATGTAGCCCTCCGCCGCCATCGCGTCGAGGACCTCGGCGCGGCGCTGCGTCGCGCGCTGCGGGTCGAGCAGCGGGTTGTAGAGCGACGGCGCCTGTGGGAGTCCGGCCAGCAGCGCCGCCTCCGGGAGCGTGAGCCCTGCCGCCGACTTGCCGAAGAAGACGCGTGCCGCCGCTTGGATCCCGACGGCCGTCTGGCCGCCGACCGTGCCATAGGGCACGTTGTTGAGGTACTGGGTGAGCAGCCAGCGCTTGCCGGCCAGGCCCGGGTGCTTGTCTTCGAGCTCAGAGGCGAGCTTCGCCTCGCGGATCTTGCGCTTGTAGCCGGCGACTCCCGAGCGGACGGTGTCCTCCGTGTAGAGGTTGCGCACGAGCTGCATCGTGAGCGTCGATCCGCCCTCGACCGTTCCGCCCTTGGAGGCGTTCTTGATCGCCGCGCGCACAACGCCCTCGAAGTCGACACCGCCGTGCTTGTAGAAGCGCTTGTCCTCGATCGCGACGGTCGCGTCGCGGATCACCTGGGGCATCGCGCTCGCGGCGACAGGGGTGCGCAAGGTGTCGCCCTGGATGTACCCGAGGCGCGTGGTGCCATCCGACGCGTAGACGATCGACGTTGAGTCCTGCGGGATCGGGGCCAGCTCGGAGATGTCCGGGCCGGAGGCGGCGACCGACACGACCCAGCCGAGGCCCGCGACGATCGCGATCACCACGACCGATGCCATCAGGCCGAAGAGCACCGCGACGATGCGCGCGGGACCGCCCTGGCTGCGACGGCGTCGGATCTGGCGTGCGCGGCGGGACATCTCTCCGGGGTTCCCTGCGTGGGGCGACGGTCCTGCCGAGGCCGCCGCAAGGCACTGCCGAGTCTACCCCGCTGCCGACGACCTCACGCCGGTTGCGCCGAGCCGCCGCAGGGCCACCGCTCGCAGCGTGTTTTCGGCGTCGCGCCGCCCTGCTGCGGCCACCGGGAGGCCCTCGATCTCGATCCGGACGCCCTCCACCGTGATCTCCGCCACCGTTGCCGCGCGCACCTCGGGTGCCGCCGCGATCGCCTCAAGGGCGGCGTCCGTGTCGGCGCCGGGCTGGAGCCAGGCCGACGCTGCCGGGACGACGATGTCGCCGCCGATCGAGTCATTGCGCACCGCGGCCGAGGTCACGACGCTGTTCGGCAAGATCACGCGGCCGCGGTCGGCGGTCGCAAGCCAGGTGGTCGTGAGCGTGACGTCCTCGACGGTGCCCCGGATCCCGCCGATTTCGACGATGTCACCGACCCGCAGCGGCTGGGTGACCGCCATCGAGACGCCGGAGACCGCGTTGGCCAGCGAGTCGCGGGCCGAGAACCCGATGATCGCGCTCAGGACCGCTCCCGAGGCGATCGCGGCGCTCGCCAGGCGATCGAATGATTCGAACTGGAGCAGGGCGATGAAGAACCCGGCCAGGACGGTCACGGCGATGACGAAGCGGCGCAGGAAGCGCAGCCGCGTGTGGCCGGCGGCGTCGAGCCCGCGTGGCCGCTCGGCGAGACGTCGCTCGGCGAGGCGCAGCAGGTATCCGACAAGCAGCGCAGCGATGACGGTGACCAGGACGGTCACCGAGGCGGCGGAGACCGACGACCAAGAGGTCGCCGGATGCGCGAGGATCCCGCTCATGGGCACTGACGCTAGAGGCAGCGCGTGACGGCTCCTCAGGTCGTCCTGCTCGACGCGCTCGGAACGCTGCTCGAGCTCGAGGATCCGGTCGGCGGTCTGCGCCGTGAGCTGGCGGACCGTGGAGCTCCCGTCGAGGCGTCCGCAGCCCGCGCAGCCCTGCTGCGCGAGATGGCCTACTACCGCGCGCACTGCGATCAGGCGGCGGACCTGCCGGCGCTCGAAGATCTGCGCGACCGCTGCGCCGAGGTGCTGCGAGCCGCCCTGCCCGGACGGGCCGGGGAGCTCCCGTCCGGTGAGGTGCGCGCGGCGCTGCTCGCGGCGCTGCGCTTCACGCCGTTCCCGGAGGTGGCGGACGTCCTGAGCGCGCTGCGCGCCGCGGGCAGCCGGCTGGTGATCGTCAGCAATTGGGACGTCTCGCTCCACGGCGTCCTGCAGGAGACCGGGCTCGCAGCGCTCGTTGACGGCGTCCTCACCTCCGCCGAGTGCGGGGTCGCGAAGCCGGACCCGGCCATCTTCCATCTCGCACTTGAGCGCGCGGGCGGCGGCGCATCGGCAGCGGCGTTGCACGTCGGGGACGACCCGCGGACCGATGTGGCCGGTGCCCTCGCAGCCGGAATCGCCGCGGTCCTCGTCGATCGGCGGGGCGAGCATGCGGCGCCCGCCCCCGGGGTGCGCGTCGTGCGCACGCTGGAGGGGCTGTTGCCCGCCGCCCGCTAACGTCCCGCCCGATGCAGGAGACGTCGCTCGAGCATCCTGAGCTGCCCGCCGGCGTCGAGCCCACCCCGCTCGCACCGCGCTGGCCCGCGCGTCGCGCGCCACTCGCGCTGCTCACCGCGATCGGCGCTTCGCTCGCCTGCGGCCTGATCGTCTACCTCGTCGCAGCGGCCACGGGCGTGCGGACGAGCCCGACGCCAGCGAGCGTGAATCTCATCTCGACGCTGCTGCAGGACGTCTGCTTTATCGGCGGCGCGATGCTGATCGCAGCCGGTACGGCCAGGCCGCAGCTCTGGCACTTCGGTCTGCGACCCACCCGCCTGTGGCCTGCCGTCGGCTGGGGGGCGCTCGTCTGGGTCGGGTTCCTCATCCTGACGGCCCTCTGGACGGTCCTGATGGAGCAGGCGTTCGGCATCACCGAGCAGCGCCAGAACATCCTCGACGATCTCGGCGTTCGTGATGGCTCCACGCTGCTGATCGCCACGGCGCTGCTCGTCTGCGTGATGGCCCCGCTCGCCGAGGAGTTCCTCTTCCGCGGATTCGTCTTCACTGCGCTGCGCTCCTGGCGGGGGATCTGGCCCGCCGCCGTGATCACCGGAATCGTCTTTGGCGGGGTTCACGTCCTGTCATCGCCCGCGGTGTTCATCGTCCCGCTGGCGATCTTCGGATTCGGGCTCTGCCTGCTGTACGTGCGCACCGGGTCGCTCTATCCGTGCATCGCCGTGCACGCACTGAACAACTCGGTCGCCTTCGGGGTCACCGAGGGCTGGTCGGCCCTGGGGGTCGTGGGACTCGCCGCCGGGGCGTTCGCCACGCTCGCGCTGATCCTCACGCTTGCGCGCCGTCTCTCCTCGCCTGCCCCCGACAGCGCTGGGCGGCGCCCGGTCCACCGGTAGCATCGCCGCCCATGAGCGACCGCGACGTCCTGATCTCGCAGCTGCGCGAGCACGCCCTGATCCTCGGCGAGGTCACCCTCACGAGCGGCGCGATCGCCCAGTACTACGTCGATGCCAAGCGGGCGATCCTCCTGCCTGCAGGGTTCCAAGCGCTCGGGAACCTCGTCGCTGCGCAGTCGGCGCAGTGGGGTGCGACCGCCATCGGCGGGATGACGATGGGCGCAGACCCGGTGGCCTGCGCGGCGCTGGCGGCAGGCGCCGACGTCAAGGTGTTCTTCGTGCGCAAGGAGGCCAAGCAGCACGGGCTCTCGCGCAGGGTCGAGGGCCCGCTGCTGAGCGCGCAGGATCGCTGCGTGATCGTTGAGGACGTCGTGACGAGCGGCGGCTCGACGCTGCGCGCGATCGAGGCGTTGCAGGATGAGGGACGCACGATCGTCGGCGTGATCAGCGTCCTCGATCGCCTCGCCGGTGGCGGGCCGAAGATCGAGCAGGCCGCCGGGGCGCCGTACGTTGCGCTCGCGACGATCGACGACGTGCACCCGCAGCGCACCGACCGCTAGAGGCTCCGGGCATGCCCCGACCTGGATTCGAACCAGGGGCCTGCTCCTTAGGAGGGAGCCGCTCTATCCGGCTGAGCTATCGGGGCTCGTGAGGCGCCCCAAGCGTACGCTCTTCGCGCCTCGCCGTCAGGCCTCGTCGGCGTACAGCGACTCCTGTGCGAGCTCGCGGCCTCCGCGGTCCCAGAGGTGCACCGTCAGCGTGTCGCCGCGATAGTCATCGGGGGCCAGAAGGGTGAAGCGATCGTCTGCGAGCGTGCACTGGTCGACGCAGAGTCCGGCGAGCTCCGCGGTGACGAGCGCCCCGCCGGGGATCGTCGGACGCCCCCAGACGAGTGTCATCGCGGCGACGTTGCCAAGCTCGCCCCGCCACGCGCCGACGACCTCGTCGCAGAGGTCGATCGACCAGTCCGGGTTCGACTCGGCCGTCTCGCTCGTCGCGTCGGCGGAGGCGTGGAAGGCCGCCGGCTGGCCGTCACTGTCGAGCGTGTAGCTCACGTATCCGAAGACCTCGAGGCCGCTCTCGGTCGGTGCCGTCGCCGGGAGGAACGTCCGCCCGTGCCAGCTGCGGTCGGGATGCCAGACCAGCTCACCGACCTCGCCCAGCCGGTCCACCTCGCCGAGCTCGATCCGCAGGCAGGCCGCCAGAAACTCGGTCTGCAGCCGTTCGGCCCAGCGGCCATGCGGCGGAGCATCCTGCGGGGGCTCGGCGGCGAAGCGTGGCACGATCCGGCTCTCGGGAGGCATGGCGAGCAGACTAGACGCCTCTGCGCCTTCAGGGGTGCTCGAGCAGCAGCGTCACTGGGCCGTCGTTCACCAGCTCGACGTCCATGTGCGCACCGAAGACTCCGCGCTGCGCGCCGAGCCGCTCGCAGACCCGCTCGTAGAGAGGCAGCGCGACCTGCGGATCGGCCGCTTCGATGAAGCTCGGACGGTTGCCGCGGCGGGTGTCGCCGTAGAGCGTGAACTGGCTGATGCAGAGGATCTCGCGCTCGCCGAGCGCCTCGTTCATGCGGCCGTCGGCGTCCTCGAAGATCCGCAGCGCCGCGATCTTCTGCGCGAGGCGGTCGGCCGCCTGCTCGTCGTCGCCGTGGCCGATGCCGAGCAGGACGAGCAGCCCCGGACCGATCGCGCCGCGGACCGAGCCGTCGACCCGCACCTCGGCCCGCGAGACCCGTTGGACGAGCGCACGCATGCGGGGCAGGCTACAGCCCGCCGAGCGCTGCCACGGCGGCCGCGACGGTCAGCACTATGGCCGTCGTCCATGCGATCGAGCCGGCGAGAATGCGTAGCTCGAGGCCGTAGATGTGGGCGATCGCGAGCGCCGAGATCCCGGAGGGCATCGCGGCCTGGATCAGGAAGGCGTCCGGGACGCCGTCGACGAGCTGCGAGAGGCCGAGCATCACCGCTGGAGCGACGAGCAGGCGAATCACGACCGCTGCGCCGATCGGAGCGGTGAGCGGTGGCGGGAACACCCGCACGCCACCCTCCTGCTCCTGCATGAGGAAGACGCCGACGGTGAAGAATCCGATCGGCGCGAGCCCGATCGCACCGGCCTTCGCGACCTCGTAGGCCTGATCCGGGCTCCATGAGCGCGGCGCCACGAGCGCGAGCACAAACGCCACCAGCGGCGGGTTGCGCAGCACGAAGGAGCGCAGCCGCGCTGCGGTGCTCGCTCCGGCGCGCGTGCCGAACGCGGCGCCGATGCCGAAGCCGACGAGGATGAAGATCGGCGCACTCACGGCCACGTCGTAGGTCAGCGCCTGACCGGTTGCCTGAGGGTGGTCGTGCAGCAGCGAGGTGATCAGCGGAACGCCCAGATAGCCGGTGTTCACGAGAGTCGCGGCCAGCATCAGCGCTCCGGTCGCGGGACGGCTCAGGCGCAGCAGGTGTGTCCCGACGAGGTAGGCGAGCGCGGCGGCGACGAGGCGCTCCGCGTAGCCGAAGCCGATGCCGGCGCCGACACCGCCGGTCAGGCGGACGTGGCTCACCGTGAAGAACATGACCACGGGAAAGATCACGTAGAGCGCCACCTGGATCAGCAGGTGGGCTGCGCGCAGCGCGCGCGCTGGGTGCAGGCGCTCCGCGCCGATCCCCGCGGCGACCGATCCGAGCACGACGACGAGCACGAGCAGCATCGCCGGTCTCAGGCGTGACGGAGTTCGTGCGCGGCGTGCTCCGGCGGGACGGTGTTGAGCTCGAGGCCGGTCCCCAATTCGAGCCCCGCCGGCCGTCCGAAGCGCGGGCGGATGTCGATGCGCCAGCAGAAGTGTTCGCTCCCGCGCGGGGCGGTGCGGATCCAGAGGTTCAGCGGGGGGAGGTTGCCGTCGAAGCGTCGCCGCAGGCGGGCGAGCGTCGCATGCAGCATCGCCGCGCCGGTCGGCTGCTCGCCGTCCTCCCAGCGCATCGCCGGACGTCGCGGGGCGATCATCAGCTGGTACGGCGTGGCCGACGCGAACGGCGCGAGCAGGACCGTGTCGTCATCGATGTCCACGACCCGCTGGTCGAGACGCACCTCCTCCTGCACGATGTCGCCGAGCAGGCTTGACCCGCCGGTCGCGACCGCGTGCGCACCGCAGCGCTCGCGCTCGCGCGCGATCAGCGCAGGTACGAACGGCAGCGCCGCGAGCTGCGCGTGCGTGTGCGGTTGGCTGGCTCCCGCCGCGCGCCCGTCATTGACGAATAGGTGCGCGCAGGCCGTTCCCTGCGCGATGTGGTGTGCCATGCGCCTGCGCCACATCGCCAGTGCGTGGACAAGCTGCTCGAGTGGGAGATCGCCGATCGAGCCGGCCGGCAGCGGTGTGTTCACGATCACCTCGTGCGTGCCGCGCGCGCCGGACGCGGAGAAGAGATCGATCCGCGCCTCACGCGGTGGGTCGGGGCTCTGCTCCTCGAGCGCCGGGTAGAGGTTCGGCACGACGCGCACCAGCCAGCCGGGGGTATCGGGCGCAGAACCGTCCGGTCGCAGCGCGTCGAGCTCCGGCGGCGTGCGGTCCTCGTGCCCCTCCAGGAAGGGGTCGCGCTGCGTATCGACCGGAGGATCGGGTTCGCCGGGATGCAGGTCGGTCCCGGGGCGGCTCGCCCGGTCGCCCGAGATCAGGACTCGCAGCCCACTCAACGGATCGATGCGCAGCTCCGGCAGGACTCAGCCCCCCAGCGTGTAGCGATCGATGTCGCCTTCGAGGTCCGCGGTGGTGAGGTACGGACCCTGATGGATGTATGCCTGCCTGCCGGCGGCGTCGTAGAAGACCGTCGACGGTACCCCGGCCAGCCGGTAGTCGCCGAAGATCCGCCCGTTCGGGTCCTCGTAACTCGGGTAGGAGGACGGGAAGCGCTTGAGGAACCGCCGTGCGCCGTCACGCGAGTCCTTCAGGTCCACTCCGACGAAGGCGACGCGCTTTCCGCGCGCGAGGCTCACGCGCTGGAGGACCGGCGCCTCCTGGTTGCACGGCCCGCACCATGAGGCCCAGATGTTCACGACCGCGGGATGACCCCGCAGCTCCTTCAGCCGTGCGCGCAGCGCGGGAAGGCCGCCGGGGAGTAGCCGGTCGGCCTGCACGTGGAGTGCAGCGAGTGCGGGCGGGGACCCCTCGAGCCGGCGCAGGATGTCCTCCCGCGTGGGCGTGATCGCCGCAGGTGTCGCATCCTTCCCGCCGCCCCCGGATGCCTGGGTCAGCCCGACGACCAAGACCGCCGCGACGGCGAGAACGGCGAGAGCGATGAGCGCGGCCCGCATAAGATGAGGATGGCACACGGGTGCGGTATCCTTAACGGTCAGACGGGCGCGTCTTCGAAGCAGAGGAGCCTCGTCATGCCCGGCATCGTCGCCGGGATGGGACCGGTCGCAACGTCCTGCCGCGACGGATCCTCGCCCTGAGAGCACTGGCCACCATGGCTGACCGCACGACGGCCGCTTCGGCCGCATCGATCCTGTCCGCTGGCGAAATTGCCCGCGCGGCCAGCTTTGCCCGCGAACCGTTCCTCTACGAGGGCGAGTCGGCCCCGGATGCGCTTGCCGCTGGGTCCCCGCGGCGGCTGGCCCTCGATGCCGCGCTCGCCGAGCTCGATGCGGGGCTGGACGTCCCGTCCACCGCGTGGCGGCGCGACTGGTCGCTGCTGCTCGGGCTCGAGCGCGTCCTGAGCGAGGAGGAGCCCCACCTCGCCGACGGGACGACGCTCAACCCGCATCAGGTCGACGCGCTTTCGGGAACGCTCACGGCTCTGCTCGCCGACCGCATGCGCATCGCCGCGAACGGCGATGCTGAGACGGCGGCTCCCGTGCTGCTCGTGGAAGAGCGCGAGGAGTTCCAGGAGGACGAGGAGATCGCCGCCGAGCTTGCGGCGCTCGACGAGGAGCACGCCGAGGACGAAGGCGAGGACGAGGAACCGGAGGACGAGGGCGATGCCGACGTCGCCGAGGAACCCGACGAGACCGACGAGGACATCGACGCCGCGGTGCTCAATGATCCGAACGCGCACAAGCGCTTCTGGTTCGAGCATGCCACCGGCGCCGGCAAGACGGTCGCCGCGATGGGCTTCGTTGAGGCGTCGCGCACCGGCGGCGTGCTGATCCTGACCCATCGCCGCAACCTCGTCGATCAGTTCAACGACGAGCTGCGCACCCGCGGTTACGCCGATCGCGCCTCCGCTCCGCTGCTCGGTGAAGACAAGGGCCATGGCGACGGCCCGGTGACGGTGGAGACATATCAGTGGTTCGTGCGCAACGCCGGCCAGATCTCCAGCGCGTACACGATCGTGATCTGCGACGAGGCGCATACCGCGCTCGGTGAGAAGACGAGCGCTGCGATCCGCGAGTGGACCGGGCCGATCTTTATCGGCATGACCGCCACCGGTGCGCTGATCGCGCGCCATGTCACCGATCTCTTCCCGACGCAGACCTCGCGCTTCGACCTCGCGCAGGCTGCGCGCCGTGGCGTGATCGCACCGCTGCGCTGCATCCGCATCCCTCCTGGTCCTGGGGTGCGCACGATCGCGAAGGTCCCGCTGCGCAAGGGCGAGGTCGACGTCGAGTTCGACCAGGAGATGCTTGCCGAGCTGCTTGACCAGCTCCCGTTCAACCTCGCGATCGCCGACCTCTACAAGACACGCTTCAACGGGGTCCCGGGCGTCGTCTACGCCGCCGGCGTGCGCCATGCGTACAACTTCGCGGAGGCCTTCCGCGAGCTCGGGATGAAGGCTCAGGCGGTCTCCGGGGAGACGCCCAAGCGCGAACTGGCTGAGATCCTGGCGAAGTACGAGGCTGGCGAGATCGACGTCCTCATCAACGCTCAGCTGCTTGCGGAGGGCTGGAACTCGCCGCGCGCCACGATCTGTATGCATCTGGCGCCGACGGCGTCGAGGCGGATTTATCAGCAGCGCGTCGGCCGCGTCACGCGCCGCCATCCGGGGAAGGAGGCGGGCCTGGTGATCGACTTCGTTCACCCTGCGACCCGCCACGACGACCCGGTGGTGACGTTGCACTCGCTGCTCGATCGCGACGTCTATCGCGGCGGCGCGATCGTCGTCGGGCCGGTGCGCCGTGGTCGCGGGCGCCGGATGCGCGTCGAGCGCCGCGTCATCCCGGTCACCGCCGACGAGACTCGGCGTCACGAGGTCTTCGAGCGTGAGCTCTGGCGGATCGGCGTCGAACACCTCGACTATGGCGAGCAGCACATGTGGGCGGCGCTGGCCGGCGCGCGCGTACAGCAGAACGGCTGGCGCCGCGCGCGCGCAATGCTCCATTTCGATCGCACCGGGGAGCTCAAGCGGCGGTTCCTGCTGACCGCGATCGAGCGCAACCAGAACGGCCAGCTGCGCATCCGCGCGCTCCAAGAGATCGCGGCGCTCAAGGATCCGGAGGCCGTCGATCTCGCGATCGATCAGGTCGCCACGTGGTCACGCGACGAACGTCGCGAGGCAGCGAAGATCCTGCTGCAGGCGCTCGCCGAGAAGCGCATCGGCCGGCGCGATCAGGCGAACGCGTGGATCTGGCGCCTGGCTGAATACACGCGCGAGGTCCACGAGGAGTACGCCGTCCAGCGCTGGCCGGAGACCAAGCGGCTGCTCGGGCTGCTCGTGAACTCCTCCGGCGCCGCACACGCGCGCAACGCGCGCCGGTTGCTTCAGGCCTCCCGCACACAGGACCGCAGGCTCCAAGCGGCGATCCTCGCGGCGGCGGTGGCGCACACCCCGGAGGCCGAGGAGGTCCTGCGCGGGGCGCGCACGCGGCTGGCACGCAACCCCGGCTCACTCTCGCGCGAGCTGCTGCGCAACCTCCCTCGCGGCGGCAAGGGACGACGCAATCGCCGTCGCCGTCGCAAGGGTGTCGGCGGTGCGGCCATCGAAGTCGGTGGCGTCGCAGAGGGTGTCGAGCAGGTCCTTATGGACGAGGAGTCGGGGAACGACTCCGGCCCGGACCCTGAAGCCGCCGCGGCCTGAGGGCGACCTCAGCCTGCGCGCAGGTGGACCTCGCCGGCGTCGAGCGCCGTGCGACCGCCGCCCGGCAGCTCCAGCACCAACCGTCCGCTGCCGTCGATGCCGGCGGCGATGCCGGTGCCGCCCGACCAGCTGACCTCGCTACCGAGCAGCGCATCACGCTCGCGGTAGGCCGCCAGGAGCTCTCCCGTGCCGAGCGAGAGCGCTTCGTCGAGCTCGCTGAGCAGGCGCTCCAGCAGCGCTGCCCGGTCCTCGGGTGCAAGCCCGAGCGTCGCGGCGGTGCCCTGCAGTTCGGGAGGGAGGTCCTCGAGTCGCACCGCGACGTTCAACCCGATCCCCAGCACCGCCCAGCCATCCTGCGGCCGCCCTTCGGCGAGGATTCCGGCGACCTTGCGCGTCGCGGGCTCGCCGGGCGCGGCGGGGAGGAGCACGTCGTTCGGCCACTTGATGCGCGCCAGCGGGCCGACGGTTCGGGCGACGGCGAGCCCGCCGGCAAGCGGCAGCAGCTCCGGCGGATCACGCAGCACCATGGAGAGCAGCAGCGAGCTTCCGGCGGGTGCCTCCCAGCTGCGGCCCTGACGCCCGCGGCCCGCGGTCTGGGCGTCGGCGGTGACCAGCGTGCCGTGAGGGGCTCCGGCGGACGCAAGTTCGCGCGCTCGGTCGTTGGTGGACGCGAGCACGCGTGTGTGGGTATGCGGGGTGCCGAGGGTCACGGTGACGGTCGCAGCCGGACCTCGTGATCGAGCTCCAGGCCGAGCCGTTCGGCCGCCGAGCCGCGGTTCACGGCCAGTGCAAGCGTCCGGTAGGCGTCCTGGTAGACGATCAGCTCGCCGGGGGCTACGTCGGCGAACGTCGTGGCGTAGATGCACGGCACGTCGTTGGCCAGCAGCGGGTGGCCGAGTCGCAATCCTGAGGCTGCGAGCTCTTCGTGTTCAACGTCGAGCATCACATTCCCGAAGCGGTCGATGTTCATCGCATGGGCGACGATCCCCGCTGCCTCCAGGCGGGCGAGCGGCATGTGCAGCTCCACCAGGCCATCTGGGTCGATCGGGTCTCCGACGTCTGCGAGCGCGGCTCCCGTTGCGAGCGCGGCGGCCGCGGGCGCGAAGATGTCACGCCCGTGGAACGTCGCCGACGCCGGCTCGAGGCGCACCGGCGAACGTGAGAGGTCGACGGCTTCGACGGCGCCGTCGAACCGGCGCGCGGCGAGCGAGAGCAACCCGTTGTCCGGTCCGATCAGGATGCGCTCGTCGCTGGCGGTGCGCAGCGCGACCGGCAGCCGGTCGCCGCCGACCTCCGGGTCGACCACCGCGAGGTGGATTCCCGCCGGTAGGAACGGCAGCGCCCGCCGCAGGATCAGGGCTCCGGTGCGCACGTCATAGCGCGGGATGCCATGCGTGAGGTCGATCACGCGGGCCTCGGGCGCGAGCTGCGCCATCACGCCGTGACAGACCCCGACGAAGTCGTCGTCGCGGCCGTAGTCCGAGAGGAAGCTGATGGGGCGTGCCATGTGGCTGGGGGTCAATCGGTGGTGAGCGGCGCCGAGGGGTTCGCCGGATCACGTTCGCTGATCGCGTGCGGCGAACCGTAGGCGCCGAGCAGCTCGAAGAACGGGGCGGGGTCGAGGGCGGCGGGTCCGATGACGCCCGCGCCGGACCACGTACCGCCTGCGAGCAGCTCGAGTCCAACGACCGGATTGATCGCCGTCTGCCAGACCACCGCCTGGCAGTCGTCGAGCGCCATCGTCTGCGCGTTGTCCGCGATGTGGTGGATGTACGTCGCCTTCGGTGCTCCGTCGAGCCCGGTCCCGGTGACGAGCGTTCCGGCGCAGGTGCGCCCGCGCATGCGGTCTCCCAGACGTGCGGGGTCGGGGAGCGCCGCGGCCACGACGTCGCGCGGGCTCACCTGCTGTCCGCGAACATCGATCGGAGCGGTTCCATCGAGACCGAGCTTATGGAGGGTGCGCAGCACCTCGATGAACTCGTCGCCGAGCCCATACTTGAAGGTCACGCGGCGGCAGTCGACCCAGCGCGGGATAAGCAGCACCTCCTCGTGTTCGACGTTCACGCATTCGACCGGTCCGATCCCGCCGGGGAACTCGAAGACCTCGGGCTCGGAGAAGGGCTCGGTGGTGAACCAGCCTCGTTCGCGCTCCCAGATGACCGGCGGGTTGAGGCACTCCTCGATCGTCGTCCAGATCGAGAAGGTCGGCGCGAAGTCGTACCCGTCGATCACCAGATCGGCGCCGTCGCGCACGCCCACCTCGTCGATCTCGGAGAAGAGGTGGTCGGCGGCATAGCGCGCGGCGAGGTCCGAGAAGCCCGGCTCGATGCCGAGTCCGACGATCGCAAGCCGGCCCGCGGCCTCCCACGCCGCGGCCTGCTCGAACTGCGCGTCTGCAAGCTTCACGCCCGTCAGCTCATAGGGCCGCTCCGGGTGGGGCTCGGAGAGCGTTGCCGCCATGTCGATGTAGTCGCAGCCTGCGGCCAGCGCGGCCGCGAAGATCGGCGGATTGAAGCGCGGATCGCAGGCGTTGAGCACCACCGTCGCGCGCTCATCCAGCGCGAGCGCCGTGATCGCCGCGACGTCGGAGGCGTCAACGGCCGCTGCGCCGTACCGCGCGTCTCCGAATCGCTCGACGGCCGCTGCTGCGCGTTGCGGGTCGACGTCGGCGAGGGTCAGGCGTTCGAAGAAGTCGCGTCGCCGGGCGATGGCCGCAACGGCGGTTCCGACCCCCCCAGCCCCGATGACGAGGATGCGCATGCGACGAACCTAGCGCCGACGCATGCCCTTCGGGGGTGGTCAGACGCGGCGGGCAGCCACGTCGGCCAGCAGTGCGTCGATGAGCCCTTCCGGGGTATGGACCGGCGCCTCCACATGCGGCTCGCGCCCGAGCTCGCGCAGCTCTTCGCTCGTGACCGGCCCGATCGAGACGATGCGCGGGCCGTCGAGCGTTCCTGCAGCCGCATGGAAGAACCGTGCCGAGGAGGCGCTGGTGAAGGTTGCGTAGTCGGCTCCGAGCACCGCCGCGCGGGCTGCCTCGTCGAGCGGTTCGGCGACCGTTCGGTAGAGCGGGAGGATCGTCACCTGCGCGCCACGCTCGCGCAGCGCGTCGGGGAGGAGATCGCGCGCCTCCTGCGCGCGCGCGATCAGTGCGTTCGTGACGGGCACGTCGCGCAGCGCCTCAACGAGCGCCTCGGCCACCGAGCGCTCCGGGACGATGTCGGCGACGATCCCATGGGCTGCGAGCGCGCGCGCCGTGCCCGGGCCGATTGCGGCGATGACCGGCCCCGCGAGGGCGCGGGCGTCGCGGACGCGACGCAGGAGTTCGTCGGCGCCGTTGGGGCTCGTCACGCAGAGCAGATCGAACTGTGCAAGGTCGGGGACTTCGGCATCAAGGGGCTCGATGCGGATCGCCGGCGCTTCGACGACGTCGGCGCCGAGGTCGCGCAGCCGGGCGGCGAGCGCACTCGCCTGCGCGCGTGCGCGCGTTACGGCGACGCTGATGGCGCTCAACGGCCGGTCCTCTGTGCGCCAGGCGAGTTCTGCACCGAGCGCTGCGACATCGCCGACGATCGTGATGGCGGGTGCTCGCACTCCGGCAGCTGCGGCGACCGCGGCGATCGTCGCGAGCGTCGCGTGCACGGTGCGCTGATCCGCGAAGGTTCCGCGCTGGACGATCGCGGCGGGCTGGTCGGCGGGGCGTCCGCCGGCGATCAGTTGTTCGGAGATCCGCTCGAGCTGTCGCACGCCCATGTAGAAGACGAGCGTCCCCGGGAAGGCGGCGAGCGCCGGCCAGTCGACCTGGCTCTCCGGCTTGCTCGGATCCTCGTGGCCGGTGACGAAGGCCACCGCCGCGGCGATGTTGCGCTGGGTGACGGGGATCCCCGCGTAGGCCGATGCGGCGATACCGGCGGTCACGCCCGGGACCACCTCGAAGGGCACGCCTGCGCGGCGGCACGCCTGTGCCTCCTCGCCGCCGCGGCCGAAGACGAAAGGATCGCCGCCCTTCAGCCGCACGACGCTGCGGCCCGCAAGCGCGTGTTCGACGATCAGCGCCTCGGTGACCTCCTGCGGTACCTGTTCGCCGCCACCGATCTTTCCGACGTCGATCACCTCGGCGTCGGGACGAACGCCGTCGAGCGCCTCCTGCGGGATCAGCTTGTCGTGCAGGATCACGTCGGCGCTGGCGAGCAGCTCGAGCGCGCGCGCCG
>WLNG01000039.1 GCA_009699915.1 Actinomycetota bacterium | reverse complement strand
GGCGATCATCGAGGCGCGTGGCGCCTCGTCGGCGGCCTCAGCGGCAAACGCGGCGGTCGATCACGTGCGCGACTGGGTGCTCGGCACCTCGGCCGGAGACTGGGTCTCCATGTCCGTTCCGTCCGACGGTTCCTACGGTGTTCCCGAGGGAATCATCTCCTCGTTCCCGTGCACCTGCGCCGGCGACGGGACCTACTCGATCGTCCAGGGGCTGGAGATCGATGACTTCTCCCGCGCGAAGATCGACGCCTCGGCGGCCGAGCTCGTCGAAGAGCGCGACGCGGTTGCCGGGCTCGGCCTGATCTAGGCCGAGCCCCGGGCGTGCGATCCCGAAGGAGGCCTCAGGCCTCCTTCGGGAACCAGCCCTTGCCGCGCTTCGTGACCGAGCCCGCCTGCTGAAGGCTCGGCATGACGCGGTAGAGGTAGTTCTGCTTAATGCCCATCGCGTCGGCGATCTCGGGGATCGTGATCCCCGGCTTGGCGCGAACGATCTCGAGCGCCTCCTTGTCGCGCTGACCGCTGCCCTTCGGGCGTCCGCGGCGACCGGTGCCGGCCGCGCCGGCGGTGCGGCGGCGCGTGGCGGTCTTCGTCTTCGCGGCTGCGGGCCGGCCGGCCGCGGTGGCCTTGGCACCTACGCCGGCGAGCGCGCTGACGGCAGCCTCGAGCCGGTGATACTCGGTGACGAGCGGCTCCAGCTCCTTCAGCCGAGCCTCCATCTCACGTCGCTTCTCGTCAACAAAATCAGCCATCTTTTCCTTCCTCAGGGGTGTTCTGGGCCACACACTGTAAGCAAACTTACAGAAAGTCGCGTTCTGCCAGCTGCCTGCTCGCCGCGATGAGACACAGAGACAAAGCCGCTGCGACGTTCTGCAGCGGTGTGTGGTATTCCGGCCTCGGCGAAACCTCGATCAGTGCGTCTCGCAGAGCGCCTTGAGCCGTGCCAGCGAGGCCCGGGCCTCGTTCTGGGGAAGGTGCCCCGCGACCGCGCGCTGTGCCATCCGGCCGATCAGCCCCAGCGGGGTGTAAAAGACATTGATGTAAGAGAAGCGCGTGCCGTTTCCGGCAGGTTCGAGTTCGTACGACGTCTGGGCGCGCGATCCGGCGGGTCCGAGGCCGTGCCATTCGGCCCGATCCGGCGGCTCGCAGACCACGAGGGTCCACCGGACCCGGAAGGGAGCGCCGCGGAGAGTGAGCGTCTGATCCATACGCATCCCCGCACGCGGCGGGCCTGGATCGACATCGCCGAGCGAACGATGGATGGTCACCCAGTCGGCGAGCCGGGCGGGGTCGAGTGCGAGCGCCCATACCGCGTCCGGAGGGGCGGCGATCTCGATGCTCTCACGAACCTCGCTCATCGGCATCGGCGTCAGCGCGCCGCGAGCTCCTCGGCTGACTCCCATTCGCGCAGCGCCCAGGCGACCGCGGGGTCGAACCGGTGCGGGACGACCCCGAAGAGCCGGCCGGCCTGATCATCGCGGGGCAGGAGGTCGCTCTCCAGGCTCTCCATCAGCGGGCCGACGAGCGCGTAGTCCTCGCCGGCGATCGCCGCGGCGACCGGGCCCGCCACCGAGGTCAGGGAGAAGGGCAGGGCGATGCCGGGGCGGCGCAGGAGCAGCGCGTCGCGGATCCGCTCGATCATCTCGCCGTAACTCACGACGTCCGGGCCCGCGATGTCGAGTGAGCGCGGCCCGTCGATCGCCGTCGAGGTGCCGGCCGCACACAGGTGGGCGATGACGTCACGGCCGTCGATCGGTTGTGTGCGGTTCGCGCGCCAGCCCGGCAGCGGGAGGACCGGTGTGCGCTCGACGAGGCGCACGAGGAAGCGAAACGAGCGGGAGGCGGCGCTGATGACGATCGAGGCGCGTAGCGCGACCGCCTGCGGGGCGCCGGCGAGCAGCACCTCCTCGACGGCGAAGCGGCTGCGCAGGTGTATCGAACGCGGCCCGCCCTGCGGGAGCAGGCCGCCGAGGTAGACGATCCGGCGCACACCGGCACGCGAGCAGGCAGCCGCGAAGTGCTCGGCCTGGGCGCGTTCCCGATCGGCGAAGGCGGCTGCGCCCTCGGCTGCGGCCTCCATCGAATGGACGAGGTAATAGGCGACGTCGACGCCGTCGAGCGCCGCATCGACACCGGCACCGGTGGTCAGGTCGCCGGTCACGATCGACTCCAGGCCGGACGTCGACAGGCGCGCCGGATCGCGCGTGAGACCCCGTACGAGATGCCCGTCTCGCAGCAGGGCGGGTACGAGTGCGGCGCCGATGGCGCCGCTGGCGCCGGTGACCAGAATGATCATCGTGACTCAGGCTACGGGCGAGCGCGCCGAATCGCCCGATTTGCGAGGTGCGCCCGGGCCCGCGCGCGGAGAAAAACCTGCGCTGAGCGGGAAGCGAGGGAGCGCGCGGTCGGTCGGTGTGCTTCGCTGCCTCACTGCAGCACGAACGACCATCTGGAGGGGCGGGGCAGACATGGGCAGGACGAGGGCGACGACGGCGAAGGCATCCTGCGATGCCTGCTTCTTCCAGCGCAACATGCTCTGTGCGCTCGACCTCGCCGCCCCGTGCGTGACCTTCCGCCCGGACCATCCCGAGGGGCTGCGCCCACCGCGCCAGATGCGCTTCGTGTTCCGGCAGGAGCGGCAGGTGCGGGCTTCCTGGGCCTTCCCGACGGCCGACGAGCAGGCCGCGCTGCACGCCGTCTGACGGCCCCCGCTCAGGTCTTCAGCACCCGTCGCAGCAGCGGCGGCACGACGAGCGTCGTCAGGATCGACATCCCGACGATCACGGTGAAGAGGTTCTGCGAGATCACCCCGGAGGTCGCACCGATCCCGGCGACGATGATCCCGACCTCCCCGCGCGGCACCATGCCGACCCCGACGATCGCAGCGTCACGGCGCCCGAGCGGGCGCGCCGCGATCCACGCACCCGCGAACTTCGTGACGATCGCCAGCAGCGTGATGCCCGCCAGCGCCGCGAGGACTTCGAGGTCCGCGAAGGCGGCGATGTCGACGCTCAAACCGATGAAGACGAAGAAGAACGGTGGGAAGAAGGCGTAGAGCGGCTGGATCTCCGCCTCGAAGTCGTGACGATCGCGCGTCTCGGCGACGATCATGCCGGCGAGGAAGGCCCCGATGATCGCTGCGAGGCCGATCTGGGCCGAGACCGCCGCTAGGCCGAGGCAGAGGATCACTGCCGGCAGCAGCGGAGATTCGGAGAAGCGCGGGGCATGAAAGACGTCGGGCCAACGGGCGACGATGCGGGTCCCGCCGAGTCCGACGAAGACCACGAACGCCACGGCTATCGCGAGGACGATCGCGATCGAGGCGACGTCGACGTTCCCCTCCGTCGCGATCCCGGTCGCGACGGCGAGCAGCACCATCGCGAGGATGTCGTCGATCACCGCCGCGCCGAGGATCGTCCTGGCTGCGCGCGTCTTGAGGACGCCGAGGCCGATCAGCACAGCAGAGGTGATCCCCACGCTCGTCGCTACGAGCGAGGCGCCGACGAAGAGGCTCGTCTCGGTGCTGTCGCCGAAGGCCTTCGCCGCACCGAACCCTGCCACCAGCGGCAGAATCATCCCGAGTACGCCGACGCGCGTCGCGATGCCGCCCACCTCGCGAATGTCCGAGAGTCGCGTCTCCAGGCCGACCCAGAAGAGCAGGAAGACCACGCCCAGATCGGCGAAGACCTGCAACGTCTCGCCGGGGTGGACCAGACCGAGCACGGACGGGCCGATCACCACTCCGGCGAGGATCTCGCCGATCAGCGTCGGCTGTCCGATCCGCTTGAAGAGTTCGGCCCCGATCTTCGCGGCGAGCAGCACCGCGAACAGTGCGAGCAGAACGCCGGCGGTGGGTCCGGCGGATGCGAGCGGGATCCCCGTGAGGATGCGAAGTGGCTCCACGCTGCGTAGAATCCCACGTTCGGACCGATCAAGGAGGAGTGGGCGGTTGCGCATCACCATTCTCGGCAAGTCCCCCTCCTGGCAGGACGCTGGTGGGGCCTGCAGCGGATATCTCGTCCAGGAGGACGGCACGACGGTGCTCCTCGATTGCGGCAATGGCGTCTTCGCGAAGCTGCGCGAGGTGCTCGACTACCGCGAGGTCGGCCACGTTCTGCTCAGCCACCCGCACGCCGACCACTGCCTTGATCTCATCCCGTTCGCCTACGCGCTCACCTACGGTCCGGGCGGCGGCAGGGAGCAGCCCGAGTTGCTCGTCCCGCCCGGCGCCCTCGAGCTGCTGCGGGCGCTCGGCACGCTCTGGGGGAACCCAGAGCTCGTCGAAGGAGCATTTCGGATCACGCAGTACGACCCCGCCGACCGGCTCGTGGTCGGTGACCTGCGGGCGCGCTTCGCGCCGGTCCCGCACTACATCGACGCAAACGCGGTCGAGTTGACTCCCACCGGCGGCGGCCCGCGGTTCACCTTCTCCGCGGACTGCGGGCCCAACGATGCGCTCGTCGACTTCGCTCGCGATACCGACCTGCTGCTGATCGAGGCGACGCTCACCGAGCCCGCCCCGGATGGGTTCGCAGGGCATCTGACCGCCGCAGAGGCTGGAGACCACGCGCGCCGCGCCGGAGCGCGCCGCGTCGTGCTGACGCACTTCAGCGATGAGCTTGATGCGGGGGCGCAGCAGGAGGCGGCAGCGCAGGCGTTTGGCGGCCCGGTGGAGCTGGCGCGCGGAGGAGCTGTTCTGGAGCTCTGAAGGGCGGTCGCGAACGCGACTGTGTGGGTATCTCGCGGGGTGTGTCGGAACGGGACCTCTTCGCAAACTTCGAGCGCATGCGCCGGGAAATGGACGAGCTCTTCGGCGACGTCTTCGGCCGCAGGGCTCTGCACGGCCGCCAACGCGGCGGGTTCTCTCCGGCGGTTGACGTCTTCTACGAGGGCGACCCGCCGCGCGCGGTGCTGCACGCCGAGCTCGCCGGGATCGATCCGGCGGAGGTCACGCTGGAGGTGGTCGGGCGCGAGCTCGTGATCTGCGGTCACCGGCGCCCGGACGTCGAGGAGGGACGCGCCTACCAGCAGTTGGAGATCGATTTCGGACCGTTCCGGCGTGTGATTGCGCTCGGCGCCGACGTCGCCGCCGACGAGGCGCGCGCCACCTACCTCGACGGCATCCTGCGGATCGAGCTGCCGCTCGTGCCGTCCGAGCGCGTCGCCCGCAGCGTGCGGATCGAGACGCGCGGCGGCGAGGGCCAGCGCCCATGATTGAGCTCACGCACGACGGCGTCGGCCGGATCGTCGAGGTCGGAGGCCAGCGCCCGCTGCCGGCGGAGCTGCCGGTGCTGCCGCTGCGCGAGACGGTCGCGCTGCCGGACACGCTGATCCCACTGGCAATCGGACAGGAGCGGTCGGTGAAGCTCGTGGACGACGTGCTCGCCGGCGACCGCATGCTCGTGATGGTCGCCGCGCGCGATACACAGACCGAGTCGCCGGGCCCGGACCAGCTGTACGACGTCGGCGTGGTCGGCTCGATCGCGCGCATGATGAAGGTGCCGGACGGCAGTCTGCGCATCCTCGTCCAGGGCGCCGAGCGCGTGCGCATCGACGGCTGGGTGCGTGAGACGCCCTACCTCGTGGCGCAGATCACCGAGCTTCCGGACGTCCTGCGCGAGTCGCCCGAGCTCACGGCCCTCGAGCGCAACGTCCAGCAGACCTTCGCCGAGATCGTCGAGCAGGTCCCTTATCTCCCGGAGGAGCTCCAGGTCGCGGTCGCCAACATCGACGACGCGGTCACGCTGGCCAATCTAATCGCTGGGTCGCTGCGCCTGAAGACCGAGGAGAAGCAGGGGCTGCTCGAGGAGCCCGACGTGCAGCGGCGCCTGAGACGCCTCGCCGAGATCCTCGCGCGTGAGGCCGAGGTCATCCAGATCGGTTCGAAGATCCAGTCGCAGGTCCAGTCCGAGCTCGAGAAGGGCCAGCGCGAGTTCGTGCTGCGTCAGCAGCTCAAGGCGATCCAGGTGGAGCTCGGGGAGTTCGACGAGGCGGCGGCCGAGGCCGCGACGCTGCGCGAGCAGCTCGACGCAGCGCGACTCCCCGAGGATGCGCGTGCGCAGGCCGATCGCGAGCTGCGGCGACTGGAGAGCCTGCCGCCGCAGGCCGCTGAATACGGCGTCATCCGCACCTATCTCGAATGGCTCGCCGAACTGCCATGGGCGGTGAGCACGACCGACAACCTCGATCTGCAGCACGCCCGCGCAGTACTGGACGAGGACCACTACGACATCGAGCAGGTGAAGGACCGCATCATCGAATTCCTCGCGGTGCGACAGCTCACGGCAGCCGCCGGGGAGCAGCCGGCCGGATCGATCCTCTGCCTCGTCGGCCCTCCCGGCGTCGGCAAAACTTCGATCGGCCGCTCGATCGCGAAGGCGCTCGGGCGCGAGTTCGAGCGCATCAGCGCCGGCGGCGTGCGTGACGAGTCGGAGATCCGCGGCCATCGGCGGACCTACATCGGGGCGATGCCGGGGACGATCATGCGGGCGCTGCGCGACGCGGGGTCGAGGAACCCGCTGTTCATGATCGATGAGATCGACAAGATGGGCAGCGACTGGCGCGGCGATCCCGCCAGCGCGATGCTCGAGGTCCTCGATCCGGAGCAGAACGCGACCTTCCGCGATCATTACCTCGATGTCCCGTTCGATCTCACGGACGTCATGTTCCTGACGACCGCGAACACGCTCGACACGATCCCGCGGCCGCTGCTCGACCGCATGGAGGTGATCCAGCTCGCGGGTTACACCGCCGACGAGAAGCTGCAGATCGCCAAGCGGTATCTCGTGCCGCGCCAGATCGAGCGCAACGGACTGAAGAAGAGCTGGATCTCCTTCTCCGATGGCGCGCTCAAGGCGATCATCACCGACTACACCCGCGAGGCGGGGGTGCGCGGGCTCGAGCGCGTGATCGGCACCGTCTGCCGGCGCGTGGCGCGGGAGATCGCCGAGAGCGGGGGGCGGCGGCCCGCCAAGCGGATCGCGATCGGCGAGGAGCGCGCGCGCGAGCTGCTCGGCAAGGCCCGCTTCCATGAGGAGGCCCGTCGACGCACACGCGAGCCGGGCGTCGCGACCGGGCTCGCCTGGACGCCGGTCGGCGGTGACGTGCTCTTCATCGAAGCCGCTGCGATGCCGGGCAAGGGCGGTCTCACGATCACCGGCCAGCTCGGCGAGGTCATGCGCGAGTCGGCACAGGCGGCGCTGACCTTCGTGCGCGGCCATGCGGCCGAGATCGCCCCCGGGGTCGAGGACGACTGGTTCGCCACGCACGACCTGCACCTCCACGTGCCCGCGGGCGCGATCCCCAAGGACGGTCCCAGCGCGGGGATCACGATGACGACGGCGCTGGCTTCGCTCCTCTCCGGCCGCCCGGTGAGCGGGGATGTGGCGATGACCGGCGAGGTGACCCTGACAGGCCAGGTGCTGCCGATCGGCGGGCTCAAGGAGAAGGCGCTGGCCGCGCAGCGCAACGGCATTCGCATGGTGATCGCGCCGGCGGCCAACGAGGCCGATATCGAGGACATCCCCGAGCATCTGCGCCGACACCTGTCGTTCCTGTTCGTGGACGATGTGCGCGAGGTCCTGAACGCGGCGCTGGAACCGGCGCGCGGGGTGGCTCGGGCGCCTGACGCAGCTGCCGCTTCCCTTGGTGGCGAGCCGGGGTAGACTGAGGAGCATCATGGCCGACACACGCGCGACGAAGAACCTGCAGGACCTGCTCGCCAACCCGTACCTGCGCAAGCTCGCCCAGGACCCGGAGATCCGCGACGACGCGCGCGGCGCCTATGAGGCAGCCCGCAAGGCGTTCGAGCGCGCACGCAGGTCCGACAATCTCGGCAGCGCGATCTTCGATGATGCGAAGCTCCACGCGAGCGTCGCGCAGGCAGCGCAGAGCATCGCCGACGCCCGCGGGCGCCTGGTGGAGCGTCCGAAGGGACACCCGCTGCTGAAGGGCTTCGTCCTGCTCGTGGCCGGCTCGGTGCTGGCGCTCGTGCTCAGCGAGGATCTGCGCGGCAAGGTGCTCGATCTCCTCTTCGGCGCCGAGGAGGAGTTCGACTACGTCTCGACGACCGCGCCGGCCGATGCCGGCGCCGCAGCCGAGACTCCGGCGCCCGGCGACGACGCCTAGGCGCCCGCGAGCTTCGGCGTCGTCCACGGGGCCGCGAGGCGGCCCCCGAAGAGCGCGGGGAGATCGTCGATCGCGACGCGATCCTGGTTGAGGGAGTCGCGGTCGCGCACCGTCACCGTGCGGTCCTCGATGGACTGGTGGTCCACCGTCACGCACCACGGCGTCCCGATTTCATCCTGGCGGCGGTAGCGCTTACCGATCGAGCCGCCCTCGTCGTACTCGCTCTGCATCGCACCGCGCAGCAGGTCGTGGATCTCGCGGGCGATCTCCGGCTGGCCGTCCTTGCGCACCAGCGGCAGGACGGCGACCTTCACGGGCGCCAGACGCGGGTGGAGGCGCAGCACCGTGCGCATCTCGCCCTCGACCTCCTCCTCGTCATAGGAGTCGACGAGGAAGGCGAGCGTCGCGCGATCGGCGCCTGCGGCCGGCTCGATCACATGCGGGACGTAGCGCTCGCCGGTTGCCTGATCGAAGTACTCAAGCTTCTCGCCTGAGAACTCGGTGTGCTGCGTGAGGTCGAAGCAGCCGCGGTTGGCGATCCCTTCGAGCTCGCTCCAGCCGATCGGGAAGAGGTACTCCACGTCGCTGGTGCCGGAGGAGTAGTGCGAGAGCTCGTCGGCCGCGTGGGCGCGCACCTCGAGGTGGTCGGGCCGGATGCCGAGGCCGGTGTACCAGTTGCGGCGCTCCTCGATCCAATACCGGTACCACCGATCCGCCTCGTCCGGTGGGACGAAGAACTCCATCTCCATCTGCTCGAACTCGCGCGTGCGGAAGATGAAGTTGCCGGGGGTGATCTCGTTGCGGAATGACTTGCCGACCTGCGCGATGCCGAACGGCGGCTTCTTGCGGGAGAACTGCAGGACGTTCTTGAAGTTGATGAAGATGCCCTGCGCGGTCTCTGGGCGCAGGTAGGCGACCGACGCCGTGTCCTGAACCGGCCCCACGTGGGTCTGGAACATGAGGTTGAAGGCGCGCGCCTGCGTGAGATCGCAGTCGGGCCCCTCGCCCGGGCACTTCGAAGGCTTCTGCGGACACTGCAGGTCGGCCACGTGGTCGGCGCGGAAGCGCCCCTTGCAGGTGCGGCAGTCG
>WLNG01000038.1 GCA_009699915.1 Actinomycetota bacterium | reverse complement strand
TTCAACATGTTCCTGCTGTTCCTGATCGGACGCGAGCTCGAGCCGCAGCTGGGATCCGGGCGCTTCGCCGCGCTCTACGGCGCCGCGCTCCTGGCCGGGGCGGCCGGCGCACTGCTCTTCGAGCCCAACGCGGTCACCGTCGGCGCGTCGGGCGCGATCTTCGGGATCATGGGAGCCGCCGTCGCGATCCTCTGGCGCAGGGGCGTGAACCCGTTCCAGACCGACATCGGGATGCTGATCGTCTTCAACCTCGTGCTCGGCTTCGTGATCCCGAACGTGTCGATCGGCGGCCACCTCGGCGGCCTCGCCGGCGGCGTGTTCGCCGGTCTCGGGATCGCCGTCGCGCAGGAGCGCCGGGCGGCCTGGATCGGGTGGCTCTCCTGTCTCGTCGTGGCGGTCGTCTCGGTCGTCGGGGCCGAGCTGCTGGTGCGCAGCGGCACCGGCGGGCTCGGCGTCTGAACCGGCTGAGCTAGAGCTCGGCCTGCAGGACGCTGGACGCGGGGACCCGGACGAGCTCCGGGTGGAGAATGTGAGCGAGGGTCTCCAGGCCGTCGACCAGCCGCGGGCCGGGTCGCGAGAACGTTGCGCCCGCGTCGACACAGACGATCCGCCGCGCCCCGAGGGATCGCAGCTCGTCGGCGTGTCGCTCGGCCTCCTCCAGCGCCTCGGCGGCGCTCAGGCCACACGGCATCACAACAACCACCTCGGGCGCCAGCGAGGCGAGGTGCTCCCAATCGGTGCGCTCGGAGGGTTCGCCGGCGAAGCCGCAGAGGTCGAGGCCGCCAGCCAGTTCGATCAGCTGGGGCGTCCAATGTCCGGCGGTGAAGACCGGGTCGAGCCACTCGAGGGCGATCGTCGCGATCGGCTGTGTTCCACGGACGGCGATCTTGATCCGGTCGACGCGCTCACGCTGCCGTGCGACCAGATCGAGGGCCTGCGCGCGCGCCCCCGTCGCACTCGCGAGTGTGCGGATGTCGCCCATCGTCTCGCCGAACGTCGTCGGTGCGAGTGCGATCACCGTGGCAGGCTGCGTGAGCTGCTGTGCGACCGCCTCGACATCCTCGTGGCGGATGGCGCAGACCCCGCAGAGCGCCTGCGTCACGATCAGGTCCGGCTCGAGCTCGTGCAGGAGTTCCTCGTCGAGCGCATACAGCGCCTCGCCGCGCTCGCTGCGCTCGCGCACCTGCGCATCGACCTCGGCAGCAGGGAGCCCGTCCTCGATCAGCGCGCGCGTCAGTCGGGGCAAGGTGCGCACGTCATCGGGGAAGTCGCACTCGTGGCTTACGCCGACGACGCTGTCACCCAATCCGAGGGCGAAGAGCAACTCCGTGGCGTGCGGGACGAGACTCACGATGCGCACGCGCCCATCCTAGGCAGCATCATCGTAGAATCGCTGGATGCCGCTGAATCCGACCGACGTCGTCGAGCGCCTTGGGTCTGGGCCATGGACCGTCAGCGGCAGCGCCATCCAGCGCGATCTCGCCTTCGAGGACTTCCTCGCTGCGGTTGCCTTCGTGAACCGGGTCGCCGCGCTCGCCGAGGAGGCCGATCACCATCCGGACCTCCTCATCCACGACTGGAACCAGGTTCGCCTGACGCTCTCGACGCACAGCGCCGGCGGGATCACCGACGCTGACCTTGCGCTCGCTGCGCGTATCGACGCGCTCTCCTGAGCCGCCGGGGCGCGCGGTTAGACTGGCGTCAGACGATCTCCGTGCCAGACGATCTCCCCCGAAGTAGCGGCGACCGCGCCGCACCCCGATGACCGCGCTCCTGCTTCTGGCGGTCCTGCTGCTCGTCCTGATCAACGGGTTCTTCGTCGCGGCCGAGTTCGCGCTGGTGCGGGCATCGCCGCCTCGTCTCCACGAGGCAGCCGAGGAAGGCCTGCGCGGTGCAGCGCGCGCCGAGACGCAGCAGAAGGATCTCAGCCGCTATCTCTCTGCCTGCCAGTTCGGCATCACGCTCGCGTCACTGGGGATCGGCTTCCTCGGCGAGCCGGCCGTCGCGACACTCTTCGAGCCGCTGTTCGGCGGCCCGCTCTCGCACGGGGCGGCGGTCGGCATCTCGATCGCGATCGCCTATGTGCTCGTCACCGCCGTCCACGTGATCGCCGGCGAACAGGTCCCGAAGATCTTCGCGATCGTGCGCGCCGAGACCGTCGCGCGCAGTGTGTCGCGCCCGCTCGGGCTCTTCGAGCTCGCCATGCGGCCGTTCATCGGCGCCCTCGACGGCGCGGCGAACGGCCTGCTGCGGGTCGTACGGATCGATCCCGCCGACGTGCATGACGCCGCGAATGCGGAGGACGTCAAGCTGCTGATCACACAGGCGACCGTCGGGGGGAAGCTTGATGCGGGCGAGGCAGGGATGCTCAGGGGCGTCTTTCATCTCCATGAGCAGGAGGCGCGCCAGGTGATGACGCCGCTGCCGGCCGTCATCACCGTCGACGTCTCCGATGACGTTGAGACGGCGCTGCGCGCCTGCGTGAGCAGCGGTCATACGCGCCTCGTGGTCGTGGAAGACGAGAACGCCGACCACGTGCGCGGCACCGTACACGCGAATTCTCTCGCTCGCCGCTACATGGCGGACGGCCCCGGAGCGTCGATCGAGCCGCTCGTCAAGCCCGCGCTGATCATCCCCGAGACCAAGCCGCTCGACGATCTGCTCGCCGACCTTCAGCACGAGCGGCTCTCGCTGGCGGTGGTCGTCGATGAGTACGGCCGCACCGCCGGCATCGTCACCGTCGAGGACATCGTCGAGGAGGTCGTCGGCGAGATCGACGACGAGACCGATCCCGCCGGAGGCGCCGTCCGACGCCTAGCCGAAGGCGACTGGTACGTGCGCGGTCACGTTGCTGCGACCGATCTCATCGATCACGGGATCAACATTCCGGTTGAGACGGAGAGCTACAACTCCGTCGGCGGTCTGGTCTTCGATGCGCTGGGCCGACTGCCCAAGCGCGGGGACACGGTCAAGGTCGAGGGTTACTCAATCCGCGTCGAGTCCGTGCGTGAGAACCGCGTCGAGGCGGTCCGCATCCGTCCACGCCCCGGAACCGGGGCGGCGCCGACTGACTGACTCCGAGAACGAGACCGGCCCGCTGTTGGCGGGCCGATCCACTGCTACTGGGAGGAGGTGCGAGGTGCGTTCGCAAGAGCATCATCGGCTCCAATGCTGAATGCTCGTTAAAGGCGAGCTAGAACCTTCCTAAGGATCTGCGCGTGGCTTCGGGCGGTCATGCCGAAGCGCCGTGCTCGCCGCCTGGTTGAGCGCCCTGCTCCAGGCGCGCGACGAGCTCGTCGAGCTGGAGCTCTTCGAGCCCCCGGCTGACGGCATCGAGCTCGCCGGCGCAGTATTCGACGAGTTCGCGGCCCTCCTTGACGAGGTCAAGGGTTTCGCGCAGGCCTGCCTCGCCGGAGTCCAGCCGGCGGATGATCTCTTCGAGCCGCGCGGTGGCGCTTTCGTAGGTGCGTTCTTCAGCTGCGCTCATGATTCCTCCATGACGTCGACGTCGACCGAGCCGTCCGCGAAGCCAACGCGCAGGCGACCGGTGTCCCGCGCCTGGGCGGCGCTGCCGACGAGGGCCCCGTCGCCGTCGGTGACCATCGCATACCCGCGTTCGAGAATCCGCCGCGGATCGTGGGCTGCGAGCGCCAGCGCCGTGCCGTCCAGCGCCCGGCGGCGCGCCGCCGCGTCCGCGCCGGCACCGGCTACGGCCTTGCGTCGCAGCACCTCGGCGCGTACGCCGGTCGCCGCCCGCTCGGCGTCGCCCCGGCGGGCCGATGCGGCGCGCAGTTCGCGGAGCTGCTGGTGGAGCCTGCGTCGCTCGCGGGTGACGTATTCGTTCGGCACGCGGCCGAGCGCTGCCAGGCGCCGCGCTCTGCCCATCACCGCCCCACGCGCATTGCGCGCGAGGGAGCCGCCGTGGCGTGCCAGGGCGCCGCGGGCCTCGGCGATGTCGAGTCCGACCGCGGCCTCGGCGGCGTGGGTCGGTGTCGAGCAGCTCACGGCCGCCACGTCGTCGATCAGCGTGCGATCGGTGTGGTGGCCGACGCTCGCGATGACGGGCACGCGCAGGAGCGCGACGGTGCGGCAGAGCGTCTCGTCGCAGAACGCGAACAGGTCGGCGAGTGAGCCGCCGCCGCGCGCCACAATGATCGTCTCGATCTGTGGGGTCGCGGCCAGATCCTGCAGTGCGGCGCTGATCGCCGGCGCGGCGTGGCGATCTTGGACCGGGGCGAAGGCCCAGACGAGGCGGCCTGCCCAGCCGCGACGCCCCAGCGCCGCCAGGATGTCGTCGCGCGCCTTGCCGCTCTCGCCTGTGACGACGCCGATCGTACGCGGCAGCAACGGGCGCGCGAGCAACTGCTGGGGTTCGAAGAGTCCCTCCTGCGCCAGTTTGCGCCGCAGCTCGGCGAGCTGCGCGAGCAGGTCGCCCTCGCCGGCAATCCGCAGCGCCGAGACGTCGAACGAGAAGCCCGGAGACGAGGTGCGGCTGCCTGGGTAGTAGTCGAGGCCTCCGGCGATGACGATCCGTGCGCCGTCGACCAGGGTCTCCGGGGGGAGGGAGAGCGCCTCGAGACGGTTGAGCCAGATTGCACAGGGCAGCGCGCCCTCGGCATCACGCAGTTCGAAGTAGGCCCGGGTACGCGCGATCCTGAAGTTCCAGACCTCGCCGTGGATCTGGACGTGCTCGCGCTCGCGCAGGAACGCCTTCAGGCCCTTCGCATAGGCTCCGACCGCGTAGGGCCCGGGCAGCGTGCTCCCGGCGATTCCTTCGGGACGTTCGCGCTGCGCAGGTGCGTCTGTCATGCGGCCACCATGGCGGCCGCGCCCGACGGACCTACCGCGATGCGGAGTCGTCGACCGAACGCAGCGGCGTGATGCCCGGCTCGGCGCGATGTCCGCGTTGTTCGCCGGCGAAACCGAGCGTCTCGAGTCGCACCATCTCCGCCTCGCCGGCGACCCGCGCGGGGTGGCCTTCGGGGAGTCCCGCGATCAGGTGACGGATCCGCGCGCGCAGCTGGAGCGCGAAGTGTGGCGTCGATGCGCCCGAGAGTGCGCGCACGTCGTCGACGGTGACATGGCCGGAGGAGTGTTCTTCGTGGCTCATCGGGTGCTTGTGGGTGTGACGCGCTGGATCTCGAGCAGACCGTCGATCACGGTCTGTGTTTTGAGACTGACTGCATCATCGTCGCCGATGATCCATGCGCGATTGTAAACCCCGCGCACCGGGTCCGTGGAGTAGCCCGGCTGGATGTCGCGCAGGTAGGCGCCGAGCCGGGGCGGAAGTCCGCCGTCGTCGGCGGCGAGCAGCAGCGGCCCGTACGAGCCGCGCGCGGCGAGCGCCGCCGAGCCGCCGGCATCGCCCGGCCGCCGGGGGGAGGCGATCTGCATCCCGTGCCCGGGGTCGGAGATTCCCCAGCCGAAGGCGCCGTCGCGGAAGCGGGCGAGCGCGATCGCCGTTCCCTGCGCATCCTTGCCGGCAATCCGAGTGACGGTGCCCAGCGACTGGAGCGCGCGCTCGACGCTCGCCGAAAGGACCGACGTCGGTCCGAGCAGGTAGATCCGCGGCCGCCCGTGCAGCCGGATTGCAGCCCGTGTCGCCGCCGGCACGTCGGCGCGTGTAGCGAAGAGCACCGGCACGCCCGACTTCGCGGCGAGCGCGGCGGCGGGCATCGCGAAGGGTCCCTGTTCGCTCGAGGCGACCATGACCGATGCACTACGGCGTCCGGAGACGCGCGCGCGATAGTCGTCGATCGCCGCGGCGAGGGTGAATGGATCAGAGCCTGCCAACGAGCTGACGCGCAGCCCCGGAGGTCCTGCTGCCGTTCCGAGCCGGATGGCCTGAGCGCCGGCGGCAGCGCGCGCGCCTGTCGGGGCGAGGGCCTTCAGCGCGGCGGCGGTCTCCGTTGGGAGCGACCCCTGGTCGGTGTAGAGCAGCGGCGCCCCAAGCGGCGGCGCCATCAGAACGGCGCCCGCGATCGCGCCCTGCCAGTCACCGGCGTCGGCGAGCACCACGGCGCCGGCGCGTTGTCCCGGTCCGCCGCCCGGGAAGGCCGCCAGCGCCGCCGCTGCGGCCGTGCCCGTCGGCGCGCTGGAGGGGATGCGAACGGTGTTCTTCGTCGCGCTGTTTGGGAACGAGGCCGCCGGGGCCGCGTCGCCCGCGACCGTCACCGTCACCTGGCCCGCACCATTCGGGCCGGGGCTGGAGCCCCCGCAGGCGGCAAGGAGGGAGGCGGCGAGCAGTGGGAGGAGCACGCGCACACCGGACGCCATGCGCCGAGCCTAGCGCCGACTCACCGGTGCCCGGGACGCGCACGAGTCCGCAATCTGCGCGGTTTGGCGTGCGCAGAGAAGGGTTGATCGGGAGGTTCCGTCCGGGCGCCGCCGTTAGGGTCGTTCACACAACGCCGAATCCCCGCTCCTGCGGGGAGCGGGGGACCCACAGAGTCGGGGCGAGTTCCACGGTGATGTCCGTGGGAGGCGCGCATCGTGCGCGCCAGCCCGTCAGCTAACCCCGTAGGCGTCCAGATGAGCTGACACGTGCTGCAACGCGCAACGACCCTTTGCCTGACCATTCTCGCGCTCGCCGCGATCGTTCCCGCGAGCTCTTGGGCGGCGCCGGTCAACGGTGGGTCCGCGCCCGGCTCCGGCACAGTGCAGCAGCAGCGTGCGGCGAAGAAGAGGCAGGCTGCTGCCAAAAAGAAGCGGCAACAGGCTGCGGCGAGGAAGAAGCGGTCCGTGCCCTTGCGGACGATTGCACCGCAGCGGTCGGCGATCGCCAAGGGGCAGGGAGTCGTCGGCGGTCAGGCGTTCGACGAAGAGAATCTCGCGACGACCCCCGTCGTGCCGGGCAGCCGCGCCGTCGTGCTGCCGACCGGGCTCGCTGCGGCACCGGCGGACGCACCGCTCGAGGTGCAGCAGGCGATCTGGGCGGCGAACCGGATCATCGGGAAGCCCTACTCCTACGGCGGCGGCCATCGCTTCTTCAAGGACGACGGCTACGACTGCTCAGGCACCGTCTCCTACGCCCTGCACGGCGGCGGCCTGCTCGCGAAGCCGATGGATTCCTCCGACCTGCTGCACTGGGGTCAGCGCGGCCGAGGCGCATGGATCACCGTCTATACGAATCCCGGACACGCGTATGTCGTGATCGCCGGCCTGCGGCTGGACACGAGCGCCGCCGGTGATCCGAGCGGGAGCAAGGGTCCACGCTGGCGCCCGACTCTGCGCAAGGCCCGCGGCTACCGCGCCCGCCACGCCGAGAACTTCTGACCTGAAGGTCCGCGTCAGTCGGGGATCAGGCCCTCGCCGGTGAAGGCACTGCGCGATTCCTCGAAGGTCGTGTCGGCTGGCGGGAGGATCACATCCGACCCGACGAGCTCATCGGCGGCGAGGACCACTCCCGCGCTGCGGACCATCGCGAGCATCTCGCTGAGGCCGCTGAGGAAGGCGGCCTCAGCTCCTGCCTCGGAGGAGGCGATGACCGCGGCCTCCAGCTGGTTGACGCGCTCGCGCACGTCGTCGGAGAGGCGGTACTGCCCCTCGCCGGAGATCCGCACGATCATGGCTTCGCCTCTTCGCCGGCCTCAAGCTCGCCCGCAGGCGCGCCGCCCGTTGCGAGCTCGGACTTCATCTTCGCGAGCTCGGCATCGACCGCGCTCGTGCTCGAAAGCTGGCGCAGCTGACGGTCGATGTCGTCCTCGCCCTGGCCGAGGGCGGTGAGGTCCTCGAAGGTGCCGGCGGCCTCCAGCTCGGAGACGGCCTCCGCCCGCGCCTTCATCTGCTCGGTCTTGTCGACCGCGCGCTGCATCGCGAGCCCGACGTCGGCCATCTCCTCTCCAACCCCGGTCGCGGCCTCGGAGATGCGAACCTGTGCCTCGGCGGCGGAGTACTGCGCCTTGATGACTTCCTTCTTCGTGCGGAAGGCCTCGATCTTGACGCGCAGCTTCTGCTCGGACTCGGTGAGCTTCTCCTGCTGCTCCTCGAGCTGGGAGACCTGCTGGTCCAGCGTCTGCAGCTCGGCCTGGAGGCCGTTCTTGCGCTCGAGCGCGACGCGGGCGAGATCCTCCTGCCCCTGCGCGAGCGCCTGACGCGCCTGCGTGTCGAGCTTCACGACCTGCTCCTCGAGCTTCTGTGACTGCATCTGCAGGCGCTTCTTCGCCGTGACGACGTCGGCGATGCCCTGCTTGACGTTCTGCAGCGACTCGAGCTGCTTCTGGTAGCTGTAGTCCAGCGTCTCCGCGGGATCCTCGGCCTTGTCGAGGATCTTCGAGACCTTCGCCTTGATGACGGTGGACATGCGTCCGCCGAGTCCGGCCATCAGCTGCTCCTTCGGTCGTGTGGTCCGATCAGGACCTCCGAGCCTACAGGCCCCTCGGAGGTGCTCGCAGGGCAAGTTGCAACGTTCGGCTGTCGGGGACGTACCGTCGATTGACGCATGCAGATGCGCTTGTCCGCCCGCCTCGTTCTTCCTGTCGGCGTCCTTGTTGGCGTCCTGCTGCTCTGGGCGCTCCTGCCGATGGGGTCGCGTGGCGCGACCTCCGCCGGTCTGAATCAGCAGATTCAGGAGACGCAGTCGAAGATTCAGCAGAAGAAGGGCAAGGAGCAGCTGCTCACCACGGACATCTCCGGCTGGACGGCGAAGATTCGCGTGCTCGAGCGTCAGATCGCGCCGCTGCAGCGTCGTCAGGATGCCGTTCAGACGAAGCTCGACGTCGAGCAGGCGCGGCTCGACCAGCTCACCAGCGACCTCGCACGGGAGCGCGCACGGGCGATTCGCCTGCGCGGCCGCCTGGCCGAGGGGCGCACGATGCTCGCGGAGCGTCTGCGTGAGCGCTACATCGCCGACGCGCCCGACATCGTCACCGTGATCCTGTCGTCCGACGGCTTCGCGCAGCTGCTCGAGCGCAGTGAGTTCCTGCGCCGCATCAACGAGCAGGATCGCCGCGTTCTCACGCTCGTCAGGGATGCCAGGGCCGAGGCGACGACGAACGCCGCTCGGCTCACCGGCCTTGAGGCCCGCCAGCGCACGGTGACGGCGAAGGTCGTCAACCGGCGCAACGAGATCGTCTCCGTCAAGCAGGAGCTCGTTGATGTGCGCTTGCGGTACTCGGGCGCTCGCGCGGCGAAGTCGGCGGCCCTTGCCAGCGTGCGGGCCGACCGCCACGAGCTCGAGGGCGACCTCTCGAAGATGCAGGCCGAGCAGCAGCGCATCCAGGGAGTGCTCAACGGCGCGCCGGACCCCGGACCGATCCGCGGCGGCAGCGGCGAGATGATCTGGCCAGTCAACGGGCCG
>WLNG01000037.1 GCA_009699915.1 Actinomycetota bacterium | reverse complement strand
CCGGCCGCCTCCATCGCCTCGAGCGCGGAGCGCACGCAGGCCTCGATGTTCTCCTCCTCGTTGAGGCAGGGGATCACGACGCTCACGAGGAGCTCGCCGGTCGGAGGCTCGGGCACGGTGGGGCTGATCTGCTCTTGCACGCTCATCGCGGGGGCGCCCGGGAGATGGTCAGAGCCGGGCACAAGCGCACCGGTATGCGGCGCACCGGTTTCAGGATAACCCGGCAACGGCAATTCCGAACCGCTGCAAGCGCAGCGCCGTCCGGCACGGCAGACTGAACTTCGTGCGCATCTGCCTGGCCTACGACTGCCTCTACCCGTGGACGGTGGGCGGCGCCGAACGCTGGTACCGCAATCTCGCGCAGCGGCTCGCCGCCGACGGCCACGAGGTGACGTACCTCACGCGCCTGCAGTGGGACCCTGCCGATCCGCCGCAGATCGAAGGGGTACGGGTTCTCGCGGTCTCGCGCGCCGACAAGCTTTACGGAGCGGACGGCGGCAGGCGAGCCGGGCCACCGCTGCGCTTCGGCTGGGGCATGCTGCGCCACCTGCTGCGCCACGGCCGCGACTACGACGTCGTCCACACCTGCTCGTTCCCGTACTTCTCCGTGCTCGCCGCGGCGCTCGCCCGGCCGCTCGGCCGCTACCGGTTGGTGGTCGACTGGTTTGAGGTGTGGAGCGCCGCCTACTGGCGCGACTACCTCGGGCTCGTCGGCGGCCGTATCGGGCACGCGGTCCAGCGCCGCTGCGTCCGCGTGCGCCAGCACGCCTTCTGCTTCTCGCGCCTGCACGAGGAGCGCCTCCTTGCAGAAGGGCTACGCGGCGCCCACGAGATGCTGGCGGGTCTCGCGACCGTCGCGGAGCACCCCGAGCCGGAGGCCGCGCAGCCGCTCGTGCTCGTCGCCGGACGACAGATCCCGGAGAAGCGCGTGCCCGACGCCGTGGCGGCGATCGCGCGTGTGCGCGAGCGCGGCCTCGATGTCCGCGGCCTGATCCTCGGCGACGGGCCGGAGCACGGCCGTGTGCTCGCGTCGATCGCTGACCATGGCCTCGATGGCATCATCGAAGCTCCCGGCTTCGTCGATGCCGCACGCGTGGAGGAGGCGATGCGCTCCGCGCTCTGCCTGCTTCATCCCAGCTCGCGCGAAGGCTACGGCCTCGTGGTCGTGGAGTCGGCCTCCTGGGGGACGCCGGTGATTCTTGCTGCGGGCGCCGACAACGCCGCCGTCGAGCTCCTCCAGCCCGGCATCAACGGCTACGTTGCGGCCTCGAGCGACCCGCACGATCTCGCTGCGGCGATCGTCGCCGTCCACGACGCCGGCCCCGAGCTGCGCCGCCGTACCTGGTCGTGGGCGCAGGAGAACGCCGATCGGCTCTCGGCCCGCCAGTCGCTGGAGCGCGTCGCAGCCAGCTACGCGAGCAAACCCAGCGCGCGCCGGTAGCTCGCCGCCGTCAACTCGGCGGTGCGTTCCCACGAGAACGCCGCGGCACGCTCGCGCCCGGCGGCGCTCAGGCGCTGCGCCTCAGCCGGATCGTTGAGCACCGTGCGCAGCGCCTGCGCCAGCGCGCGGTAATCGTCCGGGTCGACGCGCAGGGCCGCGTTCCCTGCGACCTCCGGCAGCGAGGCGCGGTTGGAGATGACAACCGGCACGCCGCGCAGCATCGCCTCGAGCACCGGTAGCCCGAAGCCCTCGTAGCGCGACGGCACGGCGACGACGGCCGCCAGTGCATAGAGCCCCTCGAGGTCGGCGGCCGGCAGCCAGTCGGGAAGCACAAGGTCGGCGGCGACGCCGAGCGCCGCGGCGCGGGTGCGCAGCTCCTCTTCGTACGGGGTCGCGTACCCCGTGACGACCGCGACGGGCCGCTCCGCGGGATCAAGGAGCGCGAGCGCCTCGAGCACCGCGACGGCGTTCTTGTGCGGGCGCCGGGCGCCGGGGCACAGCACGACCGGGCGCTCGCCGAGGCCGAGGCGTGCGCGCAGCTCGGGCGCATCGGTGGGCCGCATGCCGGCGGGCGAGGCGGGCGCCGCGAGCGGGATGACGTCCACCTTCTCCGGGTCGATCCGCAGGCGCTCGTGCAGGTCGTCCCGGGTACAGGAGGCGTCGACGATGATCCGCTGCGACCGGCGCGCGGCCTGCGGGACGAGAACGCGCATCCCCAGCCCGCGCAGCCCGAAGTGCGCCTCGGGGACGAGCAGGTAGTTGAGGTCGTGGATCGTTGTGACACGCGGCACGCTCCCGCGCAGCGGCGCGGTGCTCGCGAGCGAGTGGATGAGGTCGACGCCGAGCGCGGCGGCCATCCGCGGGACATGGAGCTGCTCGCCGCGCACCCAGGCGGCGCGACTGCGCGCATGGACCGGCACCACCTCATGCGGCAGGTCGTACCACGGGCCGGACTGCGCCTCAGCTGCCTCGCGGTTGATCAGGCAGACGACGTCCAGGTCGGGCTGTCCGGCGAGCCGCGGAAGCAGCTCGCGGGCATAGGTCTCCATCCCGCCGGTCTCGCCGGGCACGAGGAAGACGAGATTCAGGGCGACGCGCATGACCTGCGCAACCGTAGCCCGTGACCGGGATACGCTCACACCATGGCCGACCGCGCCACCGAATTCTCGCCCGAGCTTCAGGCGTTCCTCGCGGAGTACCCGCGCAACCGGCCTGCGATCGCGCGCTTCGTCGCGCAGACCGCGGCGCGGCTGGAGCCCGGAGCCCGGGTCCTCGACGCCGGCGCCGGCGAGGCGCCCTATCGCGAACTCTTCTCGCACTGCGAGTACGTAACGAGCGACTGGGGAAACTCCTGGCACCCCGGCGCCAAGGAGGCCGACATCATCGCCCCCATCGACGACCTCCCGGTGGAGGACGGATCCTTCGACGCGGTGATCTGCACCGAGGTGCTCGAGCACGTCGCACGGCCGCGGCGCGCGCTGCGCGAGCTGGGCCGCGTCCTCGCAGGCGGCGGGCGGATCCACATCACCGTGCCGTTCGTCTGGGCGCTGCATGAGGAGCCGTATGACTTCCAGCGTTTCACCGCCCACGGGCTCGAGCAACTGCTCACCGACACCGGCTTCACAGAGATCGAGGTTCGCCCGTTGACGGGATATCTGGCGACCCTCGGGCAGGTGCTCCAGTTCTACAACCCGCCTCCGGGAGGCTCGGCGCTGCGGCGGCTCCCCCGGCGAGCGCTTGCTCGCGCGGTCCAGAAATTCGGAGGGGTGATCGGTCGCTTCGATCGAGGCCACGGGTCCGAGCTCCTGCCACTCGGCTACTGCGCGACCGCGGTGAAGCGCGCGGACAACGCTGATGGCTGAGCCCATCGACGTCGTCGTACCCGTCTACGGTGGCTGGGCCCTGACCGAGAGCTGCCTGACCCATCTGCGCGCGCAGACCGCCGCGCACCGGGTGATCCTCGTAGACAACGCTTCACCGGACGACACGCTCGCGCGAGTCCGGGCCGGATTCCCGGATGTGGAGATCGTCGCGATGGGCCGCAACGCAGGGTTCGCCGCGGCCTGCAACGCCGGGATCCGCTCGGGATCGGGCGAGATCATCGTGCTGCTCAACAATGACGTCGACGCCCCGCCCGACCTGCTCGCGCAACTCACCGAACCCTTCGCGCGGGACGCACGCCTGGGAAGCGCCGCACCACTGCTGCTGCGGCCGGACGGGCAGGTCGACTCACTTGGCCTCTGCTGCGACGTAACGCTCACCGGCTTCGCCCGGCTCGCGGGAACAGATGCGCAACACGCGGCGCGCGCGACCCGGCCGCAGCTGCTGGGCCCGTCCGGCGCGTGCGGCGCCTACCGGCGAGCAGCGCTGGACGGAGTCGGGCCGCTCGACGAGGCGATCTTCATGTACTCCGAGGATCTCGACCTGGCGCTGCGCCTGCGCGCCGCGGGCTGGGGAACGGCCGCGGTCCCCGCAGCGCGCGCCGTCCACCATGGCTCGGCCACCGTCGGCCGCCGCTCCGCGCAGCAGCGCCGGTGGGCCGGCTTCGCTCGCGGCCACCTGATCCGCAAGTACGGGCTGCTGCGCTCACGCCCGGGCGTGCGCACGCTGCTGAGCGAACTGCTCGCTTGCGCGGGTGACGCCGTACTCGCCCGCGATCTCGCAGCTGTCCGCGGCAGGGCGTCGGGACTGCGATCGCAACCAAGCGGACGCGCGGCCACTCCGGCCGAGGGGGTCGACCGCTCGATCGGGGTGCGCGAGGCCTTCGCGCTGCGCCGGGCGGCCTGAAACCCCGCGGCCACGGGTACCGTGTGCGCCGACGTGACGACCGGCCTGCAAGCGACAGAGCGACCCCTGAGGATCCTGCTCGTCGCCTACTTTTACCCGCCGCTGAACAGCGTCGGAGCGCGGAGGCCGGCGGCGCTCGCGCGCTGCCTGACCGAACGTGGCCACGAGGTGACGGTGCTGACGTCCGTCGCATCCGGATCCCCGGAGGCGGTGGAACGGTGGCCCGTGATCCGGTCCCGCGACTTTCTCGCGACGCGACTGAACTGGCGGCGCGGCAGGAGCACCGCCGAGGTGGCGACCGGGCGGGCCGACGAGCTGCTGGACACGCGGGCCAAGCGCTGGGGATCGATCGTCCCGCCGGACGTCCAAGCGCTGTCCTGGGTCCCGTTCGCCACCGCGGACGCACTGCGGATTGCACACCGCCACCGGCCCGATGTCGTCGTGACGACCTCACCGGTCGACTCGGTCCACGCGATCGGCGTGGCCCTCCAGGGCCGCGGCATCCCCTGGATCGCCGACCTGCGTGATGGCTGGCGATTTGAGGCACCGCGACCCGAATGGCCTCTGGCCGTGCAGCGCCGGCTTGACGACACGCTCGAGCGTCGCGCACTCCGGCGCGCGGATGAGGTCGTAACCGTCACCCAGCCGGTCGCCGACGATCTGTGGGGGCGCTACGGCATCAAGGCGCAGGTGATCACCAACGGCTTCGACCCGCTCGACGCGCCGCAGGCCGAGGCGATCGCCGTAGCCCCTCTGCGCAGCGATCGCCTGTCATTCGTGCACACCGGTGGTCTCGGCGCGGAACGCACGATCGCGCCGCTGCTCGAGGCGATCGTGCGCCTCGGCGCGCAGGACCGGATCGAGGTTGTGCTTGCCGGTCCGCTGACCGCCGATGAGCGCGATCTCTACGGCCGCCCCGAGTACGCCGAGATTGTCCGGCATCTCGGCTTCCTCGACCGGCCCGAGGCGCTCGCGCTGCAGCGCGCGGCCGACTGGCTCCTCTGCGTCACCCGCAGCAGGGAGGCTCCCGGAAAGCTCTTCGAGTATCTCGCAGCAGGGCGCCCAGTCCTCGTCCTTGGAGACGGCAGCGCCGCAGCGGACATCGTGCTGGGAGAGCAGGCCGGGATCGTCGTACCGATCGGCGATGCCGTCGCCGCCAGCGCGGCGCTATGCCGGATCATCGCCGGCCAAATCCCCGACCCGCCGACGAGCGCGGCAGAGAGCCATCTCTGGCCGTCGCTCGCCGAGCGATATGAAAGCGTTATCGAGGAGACGATCGGACGTCACGCGGGCCGTACCGATGGCTGAGGTTGACCTCGTCGTCAATACCTTCGAGCGCACGTACCGCGAAGTGCTCGGCGCCGACCTCCTGCTGGAGATCGAGCGCACGAACCTGAGCAGTTTCGCGCGCCGGGTGGCGCTGATCAACAACGTCGATGACCGCGCTGACGCCGAGCGGATGGCGCACGACGCCGTCCAGCGCGGCGCGATCACGCACTACGCGTTCGTCGCCGACCGGCTCCCCCAGGCGCTTGAGCAGACCGGCGTCAAGACCGAGGAGTTCGGACCTATCGGGCACTACACGGACTGGGCGCTCACGGCGACTTGCCTCGAAGGGAGCCCGTGGCTCCTCTGCTGGGACGCGGACACCCGTCTGGCGGAACCATGCGACTGGATCGCCCCGGCGATCGAGCTGATGGAGCGCGACCCTCGGGTGATGGTCGTGAGCCCCTGCCCGGTGCAGGCACGCGACGGCCAGGCCAGCGCGGACTTCTCGCTGGACCGCGAACTTGAGCGCAGCGGGGACTTCGCGCTCACGCAGGGCTTCAGCGATCAGCTCTTCCTCTGCCGCCGCGAAGAGTTAGCCGCGCCGATCTACCACGAGCGCTGCATTGCGCGCTGGCGCTATCCGATGGCCGCGATCGCCCCGATCTTCGAGGCGCGCGTCGACTCCTGGATGCGGCACCACGACCGGCTGCGCGGCGTGCATCTCTCGTCGGCGTTTGAGCATCCGCGCGACAAGGAGGGCTTGGGCCACATGCCTCACATTCCGCGCCAGCGGCTGCTGCGACTCGCGGGCATCGTGCTGTACGCCGCGCTGCGTCGCCTACCGCTGCGCCCGCGCTGCTGCCGCGTGCTCTAGGCGGCGGGCAGCGCCAGGAGACGCGAGTAGATCTCATCCCACTGCACGCCGACCGCCTCGAGCGAGTACCGCTGCACGGCGGCCTGCGCGATCGCCTCCCGATCGTAGGTCGCGTAGTCCCGCGCGACCGACGTGATCGCCGCCGCGAGCCCAACTTCATCACGAGGCTCGACCAGCATGCCGTTGGTGGCATCAAGCATCTCCGGGACGCCGGCAATCCGCGTTCCGATCACCGGGAGCCCCGAGGCGAGCGCCTCGATCACGACGTTCGGCAGATTCTCATTCGTGCTCGGCAAGACGAAGACATCGGCCTCCCGCATGAGCTCGGCAACCTGCGCATGCGCAGCAACGCCATGGAAGACCACAACCTCACGAAGATCGAGATCGTCGCACTGGCGCTCGAGTTCAGCCCGTTTCGGACCGTCGCCCACGATGGTCAGCGACACGGCAATGCCTGCATCCACCACCTGCCGCAACGCAGGAAGCAGAAACTGCATGCCCTTGACCTCGACGAGTCTGCCTGCCGCAATCAAGCGCAGCGGGGCTTCGGACTCTCGCTGCACGAAGGGCGCTGGGCGGAAGGCCGTGACATCAACGGGATTGTCGATCACCCGCGAGCGCATCTTCGGCTCGATGCTCAAGAGCTGCCCTTCGAGCTCGTGGCTGGTCGGGGTCACCAGCGTCATGGAACGCAGCACCCAGGCCGCGACCCGCAACGTCCAAGCATCGACTTCGGCGCCGCGCAGCCGCGTGAAATGCTCTGTGAGCACCGTCGGCGCGCGCAGCAGCCAGCCGAGCGCGACGGCGAAGGCTCCCGCTGAGAACACGTGAGGATGGACGATGTCGGGGCGCCACCCTTCAGAGCGCAGCGTGCCCAGCACGCGCAGCAGGCCGAGCATCTGAGCGACGGAGCCAAGCCCGGGAACCCGCGTCCGGCGATAGCGCACGCGGATCGTTCTGAGCCCGCCCACAACCCCTTCATCGCGGATCCTGAACACCCGATAGCCAACCCAGGGCCAGGGCTCGAGATGCACCAGCACAGGGTCTGCCCGGCCAAGCACCGAGCGCGCGTGCTGGCCGACAAAGGCCCCGCTGATCCGCAGCTCACTGAGCGGCCCCTCCGCCGGGAACGCATCGTCCGGATACCACGGGGTGAGCACGAGAACCCGCGGGCGCGGGCGGCTGGCTCCGAGGACCATGAGCCGCGAGGCTAGCAGCGGATCGCAGGCTAGATTTCCGTCGATGAACCACTTCGCTGCCCTGAGCGCAGAGACCGATCCAGCCTCGTACTACCAGCGCTTTGCCGCCGAGGTAGGGCTCCGCGACTGGGCGATCGCGAACGGTCGGCACGTGCAGCTCAAGCTCCTGGTAGCTGAGGTGATGCGCTCACGCACGGCGCAGCGCATCCTGGACATCGGGTGCGGGTCTGGGGTGATGTCGTCGTATCTGACGAAGTTCGGTCACGTCACAGGCATCGACTTCAGCGCGCCGGCAATCGACATCGCCAGGCTCATGGTCCCTGCGGGGGACTTCCGGGTCGGGACCGTTGCGGACCTGGAACACGGTGAGACCTTCGACCTCATCACGCTGTTCGACGTCCTTGAGCACATCCCCCGCACCGACAGAAGCGACTTCCTGGCAACCGTCTTCAAGCTCCTGAGCCCGGGCGGCATGATCGTTGCAAGCACACCCCATCCAGGCCACATCCGGTGGTTGCGCGAGTTCCACCCCGAGCTCCTTCAGATCGTTGACGAGGAGGTCGAGCCGGCCCACCTGATCGAGGTAGCAGGGCGCCATCAGCTCGAAATGGTCGGGTACACGACCTACGCCCTCACGCAACCCCGGCAGTACCAGGTCTTCACCTTCGCGGCTGCAGCCCGCCAAGGTGACCCGGCACATCTGACTCCGGCGCTTCATCGCCGGTTGCGCATGATCGCTAACCCGATTACGCGCCCCCTGCACCGCGAGGTCATCGCCCTGATCGCTCGCTTGCGCGGCAACCGGCAACTTGCGCGTGAACTACGCCGTCAGTGACCGCTCAGGCGCGAGCGCGCAGACGCGCCAGCACTGACTGCGCCGCCGCCCGAAGGTCGGCAACTTCTCCCCACGTGGGTCGCATCACCGCCAATGCGTTGCGACCAGTAGCCCGTTGGAAGAAGAACAACATCCCGACGGTCGTAAGGGCGTAGGAAAGGCTCGAAGCGAGCGCCGCGCCGGTCGCCCCGTGGGAGCGGATGAGAAGGACATAGAGCACCACGGTCAGCGGCGTGATGACCAGAACGACGTAGAGCGGATACTGCGGGTGTCCGCGCCCAATGACGATGGCTGATATCGGCCCCGCAAGCCCGAAGACGGCTGCCCCGGGAAGCAGGATCAGTCCCATCTCGATCGCTGGCCGGAATGCCGCGCCGTAGATGGGGACGACCAGGAAGAGGAGCGCCAGCGCAACAACGACGGCCGAGCCGAGAACAATCAAAACGGCGTGGCGCAGACTCTTCTCCTCCACCATCGCCCGGTGGGCCTCATCGTCCGGATGAGCATTCGCGCTCAGCGCTGACACCCGGGGGAAGAGCACGTCGGAGAGCGCCGGAGGGAGAAGCCACATGAGCATGGTCACCGCGACCGCGACCGAGTAGACCCCGACCTGCGCCGCGCCCGCAGCTGCGCTCAGGATGAAGAGATCGAGGCGGTAGTTGATCATCTGCAGCGCATTTGCGGCATAGCCGCGCACGCCGAAGCTCACCGCTCCGCGCAGGTTCCCCGGGTCGTCGGCACCGCCCGCCGGCAGCCACTGCCGGGCATGCCAGATCGTGTAGGCGGCAGCGAGCGCATACGAGCTGGTGATACCGGCCACCACGCCCCAGGTGCCCCAAACCGCTGCGAGCACGGCGACCAACACGCACATCAGTCCCGACTGCAGCGCAGGCGGAATGACAAAGGCTTCATAGGCATCCACCGACACGGCGATGAACGTCGTGTAGGTCATTG
>WLNG01000036.1 GCA_009699915.1 Actinomycetota bacterium | reverse complement strand
GCCGTGGTCGCGGGCATCGCGCTGATCGCGTTGGGCGCGCTCGTCGTGGCGGCCTGCTTCATGCGCTTCGTCGCTGACGGTTCGGGAACGCCCTCGCCGCTCGCGCCTCCGGTGGAGCTCGTCGCGCGCGGGCCCTACCGATACGTGCGCAACCCGATGTACGTGGCGACCGCGGCCGTGATCGCGGGCGAGGGTCTGCTCCTCGCCCGGCCGGTGCTGGTGGTGGCCGCGGCGGTGTACGTCGCGGCGATGGCGCTGCTCGCCTATCGCGTGGAGGAGCCGCTGCTCGCCCGCAGGTTCGGAGTTGCGTGGGAGCGCTACCGGCTGGCGGTTCCCGGCTGGGTCCCGCGGCTCACGCCGTGGCGCGGCGACGGATCCTGATCGCGGGAATCAGCGGCCGCGCCGAGCGCGTGCGCAGGCACCCGCGCCACACGCCGGCCGCGTAGGCGCCTTCGTCGGCGAGGAAGAGCGCCGTCCACGTCGCGGAGCCCAGGTCGGGTCGCCGCGCACGACGATCCAGCAGCGCGGGGACGAGCAGCAGCGCGAGCCAGCGCCGGCGTCGCGTGAAGATGAGGGCCGCCGCGACGAGCGGCGCGCCGACGCCGTTGCCGTAGTGCAGCGTCGCGAGCGCCGTCTGCGAGGTCGCCTCGGCGGTCCATCGGGCTGCCGTGTCGCCGGACAGGCCGAGCGGCCGCAGGCGACGGGCCAGCAGGGTGCTGCGCGCGGCGGCGAGCGCCGCTGCGCCCAGCGGTTGCCGCGCGATCAGCAGCGCGAGGATCGCCGCCGGCCAGCGGTTCAGCACGAGCGGCGGCAGCGCGCCAGGGTGGCGGAGCGAGAGCGCTCCGGCGGACGAGCCGTACAGCGCCCGACGTCGCAGCGCGTCGCGCAGGCGCAGCGGCTCGGCATGCTCGACGATCACCGACGGCTCGTAGCGCACGCGCCCACCCGCCTCGCGCAGGCGCCAGACAAGGTCGACGTCCTCGCCGTAGCGCAGCGCCTCGTCGAAGCCGTCGCCGAGGGCGCTCCGCCGCACGAGCAGCGCTGCGCTGGGGACGTAGCGCACCGGCCCCGCGGGATCGACGTACCCCTCCTGTGCGCCCATGTCGAGCGGGCAGCGCACCGCCAGGTAGCGCCCGAGCGCCGACGCCGCAGGATGGGGCCGGATGCGCGGGGCGACCGCTGCGACGAGCGGGTCGGCGAAGTGGGCGAGCAGCGGCGCAAGCCAGCCGGGGGTTGCGATGCAGTCGCTGTCGAGGAAGGCGACGATCTCGGCGTTCGCGTGCGCGAGCGCCGCGTTGCGGGCTGCGGCAGGGCCGCCGGCCGACTCGCGGCGGATCAGCTGCGCGCCGTGGCGCCCGGCTGCGGCGGCGACGGCAGCACGGTCCTGCGAGCCGTCGTCGACGACGATCACCGGCTGCCCGGGCTCGAGCGCGGCCAGGCAGCGCTCGAGGTCGGCCGCCCGGTTGTGGGCGGGGATCACGATGCAGACGCTCATCTGGGCCGCGCCGGGCCGGGGCCGCGGGTGGGCGAGCCCGAGGTCCAGGAGCCTGCGGCCGAGTGCGCGCATCTGTACCGGCGCCTCATCGCCGCGCTCGAGGCCCTCGACGGCCCGGCGGCCGGCGGCGGAGAGGCGCAGCACCTGTCGTGGGGATCCCCCGACGAGGGCATCGCGCCCTGTCCAGGAGGTGCGCGGGTCGAGGGCGATCTGCAGGCCCTCGGGGAGGGCCGTCACACCGAGAGTCCGCCGTCGACGGGGATCTCCGCGCCCGTGAACGCCGCCCCGCCGGGGCCCGCGAGCCAGGCGATGAAGCTCGCGACCTCCTCCGGCTCGATCAGTCGCTCGATCGGCTGTTGATCGGCGAACGCCGCCGAGGAGGGGAGGCCGTAGAGGCGCGCGCTCTCCTCGAGGATCGGGGTCCGCGTCGAGCCCGGGCAGATCGCGTTGGCCGTGACGCCGGTGCCCCGCAGGTCGGCGGCGAGGCCGCGCACCAGGCCGCTGACCCCGGCCTTCGCCGCGCAGTAGGCGGCGAGCATCGGCAGGCCGCGGAGCGCGGCCACCGAGGAGATCGCGATGAAGCGCCCGGCACGCGGCTTGGGGCGATGCAGCAGCGCGGGGATGCCGGCGCGCGCGGCGGCGATCACGCCGAGCAGGTTCACGTCGATCACCGCGTCGAGCGCGTCCTCGTCCATCTCCCAGAGCGGTACCCCGCCGGCGACGACGCCCGCGGCCGCGATCACGGCGTCGAGACCGCCGTGGCGCTCCTGCGCCTGCGCCACGACGCCGGCGAGCGCCGTGCGGTCGGTGACGTCGGCGACCGCAGTCGTGACACGCTCTCCGGCGAGCGCCTCCAGTTCGGCGCGGCTGCCCATCGCGTAGGGGAGCCTCGGGTCGTCCGCGGCGCGGTCGACTGCGATCACCTCCCAGCCGTCCGCCGCGAGCGCGCGGACCGTCGCGGCGCCGATGCCGCGGGCAGCTCCGGTGACGAGTGCGACGCCGCTCATGGCGCCTGCGTCCATGCGTCGATTGCCGCGCCGAGCTCGGCCGCCGCCGCATCGAGCAGCGCCCGGCCCTCCTGCGCGCTGGCGCCGGCCGGATCGCCGAGCACCCCGGTCTCGCTCACGGCGAGCACGCCCCGCTCGACCATCAGCGGGAGCAGCTCAGGGAGCGGCGCGGTCGCCCCGGCGGTCGCCCGGTCGATCGCGACGCGCTCTGGGCTCAGCGCGAGCATCAGCGAGGTCTCGCTCCGCCCGGCGTGCGCGTCGCCGGGCCAGTTCGGCGACCAGGCGAGCACGTCGCGGCCCTCGGCATGCAGGCGCGTGACGGCGCGGCGCACCGCTGCGGCGTTCCCTCCATGGGTTGAGACCAGCAGCACGCGGGCAAAGCTCTCCGTCGCGGAGCGCACGAGCTCCACGAGCAGGAGCTCGGTCGCCTCCTGCCCGATCGAAAGCGTCCCTGCGAAGCCGGCATGCTCGCCGCTGGAGCCGTAGGCGACCGGCGGGGCGCAGATCACCTCTGGGCGCGCTGCCGCGAGCATCCCGACGAGTGACACCGCGATGTCGGTGTCGGTCGACAGCGGCAGGTGCGGTCCGTGCTGCTCGGTGGCGCCGACCGGCACGGCCAGGATCGTCCGGGTGGTGAGCCGCTCGGCGTCGGGCCATGAGAGGTCGGCGAGCGCTGTACCCATGGTGCCGTTGGTCAGCCGTTGCCGCCAGGCAGGCCGACGTCGGCGCCAAGACCGGCGCCCGCGCCGGTCGCGTGGGCGCCTGCTCGGCTGAAGTCGGCCGGCATGACGATGTGATCGGGCGTCAGATCGTGGATCGACGCCACACCCAAGCCGGCGAGGGTCTCCTCGATCCCGCCGCGGAGAATGTCGAGGACGTTGGCAACGCCGGCCTGGCCGCCGGCCGCAAGGCCCCAGAGGTAGGCGCGGCCGATCAGCACGGCCCGGGCGCCGAGGGCGAGCGCCTTGACGACATCGCCGCCGCGGCGGATGCCGCCGTCGAGCAGGATCTCGACATCGCCGCCGACGGCCTCGACGATGCCGGGCAGCGCGCGGATCGATGCGGGCGTGCTGTCGAGGTTGTTGCCGCCGTGGTTGGAGACGGAGATCGCGTCCGCGCCGATCGCGACGGCCTGACGGGCGTCGTCCGGATGCATGATCCCCTTGACGAGAAACGGGCCGCCCCACTCCTGGCGCATCCAGGCGATGTCGTCCCAGCTGGGCAGCGGCGTCTGCATCCACTCGCCGTAGGCGCCGAAGAAGGTCGGCGCCTCGCCGCCGGGCGGCGCGCAGTTCGGCGCGGTGAGGTCGGGCAGCTCCCCGGCGCGCAGGTAGTCGAGCAGCCAGCGTGGGCGTCGCAGCGCCTGCGGCGCGAGCTGCGCCATCGCCTTGAGGTCCAGCCGCTCCGGAATCGCCGGGCTGCCCCAGTCGCGCCGATGGGCGAACGACCAGTCGAGCGTGACGATCAGGCCCTTGGCATCGGCTTGGCGCGCGCGCTCCATGGTCTGGCTCATGCGCTCGCGCGTGCCCATCCAGTACATCTGGAAGAACGTGCGCGGATTGGTCGCCACGACCTCCTCGATCGACTTGCTCCCGAGTGAGCCGACGCCCATCGCCGTCCCAGCCGCGACCGCGGCCCTGGCGACGGTGACCTCGCCGCCCGGAGCCACCGCCTGGACGCCGGTCGGGGAGATCATCACGGGGAGCGCGAGCTCCTGCCCGAGCACGGTCGTGGAGATCGTGCGTGCGCCCGGGTCGCCGGTCGCCACGCGCGGGATGAATCCCAGCTCGCTGAAGGCGCGCAGGTTGTCGTCGACCGTCACGCCGGCCTCCGCGCCGGCGATCAGCGCCAGATAGACCGACGCAGGCAGGCGCTTGCGCGCGCGGCGCTGCGCCTCCGCGATCGACTCGAACCAGTGGCGGCTACTGGCCATGCATCACCTGGAGGGTGGGGGCGGGCTGCGTCGCCCAGAAGTCGGCCAGCGGGTCCTCGTCACAGTCGGGGCGCGGCGGCCGGCGGATCGAGTGGTCGGGCGAGGGCTTCGGCAGGGTCGCCTCGCCGAGTGCGGCGAGCGCCGCCTCGCCGTGCCCGAGCACGCACTCCGGGTCCGGTCCGTCGAGCGGCAGTCCGGTGAAGAACTTCGCCGCCATGCAGCCGCCGCGGCAGGAGTCGTAGTGCGAGCAACTGCCGCAGGCTCCGGCGGACTGGGCACCGCGCAGCTCGGTGAAGAGGTCGGAGGTGCGCCAGACGCCGGCGAAGCCGCCCGGCTCGCGCACGTTGCCGGCGAGGAAGTCCTCATGGATCGCGAACGGGCAGGCGTAGACGTCGCCGACCGGGTCGATCAGGCAGACGACGCGCCCGGCGCCGCAGAGGTTGAGCCCCGGAAGCGCCTCCCCGTACGCCGACATGTGGAAGAAGGAGTCTCCGGTGAGCACCTCCTCGCCGTGGCGCAGCAGCCAGTCGTAGACGCTGCGCTGCTGCTCGGCGGTCGGGTGCAGCTCCTGCCAGACGTCCGCGCCGCGGCCCGCCGGACGCAGGCGCGTCAGGCGCAGCTGCGCGTCGAAGCGGTCGGCGATCGCCTTGAACTCGTCGAGCTGTCCGGCGTTCTCGCGCGTGACGACGACGGAGAGCTTGAAACCCTTGAATCCGGCCGCGGCGAGGTGCTCCATCGCCGTCAGCGCGGTTGCATACGAACCCGCGCCGCGGACGCGGTCGTTGATCTGCGCGGTGGCCCCGTCGAGCGAGATCTGTACGTCGACGTAGTCGCTCGCGGCGAGCTTTGCCGCGTTCTCGGGGGTGATCCGGCTGCCGTTGGTCGAGAACTTCACGCCGACCTGATGCGAGGTCGCGTAGTCGACGAGCTCCCAGAAGTCGCGGCGCACCGTCGGCTCGCTGCCGCCGCTGTTCACGTAGAAGACCTGCATCCGCTGGAGCTCGTCGATGACCGCCTTGCACTCTTGTGTGGTCAGCTCCCGCGGGTCGCGCCGGCCCGAGCTCGACAGGCAATGGACGCAGGCGAGGTTGCACGCGTAGGTGAGCTCCCACGTCAGGCAGATCGGCGCGTCCAGGCCGCGCTCGAGCTGCTCGACCAGCGCGGGGCTCGCGTTGCCGACGGCGCTCATGCCGCCACCCGCTCGGCGAGCATGCCGTTCCCGGCGAGGGTGCCGAGCGCACTGCGCAATTGCGGCAGCTCGCTCTCTGCGACCCCGGCGGCCAGGCAGGCCTCGCGCGCGGTCGGGGCGGTGTCCAGCCCGCGCATCACTTCGAGCAGCCGCGGCGACCTGAGCAGGCTCAGGCGCCGGGTTCCGAAGTGGTAGGCGAGCGCACCGAAGCGCTCGGGCCGCAGGGCGACCTGCGGGTCGAGCGACCAGGCGCGGTCGAGATCGAAGTCGGCTGTGGACATGCGCTGCGACCTAGTAGACGCCGCACATGCCGTCGATCGACACGTCCTCGACGGTCAGGTCCTCGAGGACAAGCTCCTCGGCGGGCTGGGTCGCGGGCGCCTCGGCCGCGGGGGTGGGCTCGACGGTCTGCGTCTGATCGGACATGCTGCCTCCCTGGTGGATCGAAGAACTGACGGCCGGGTGGCCGGGCTGTAGTCTTACCACGTTGTGGCACCGGGTGCAAAAAGTCACGAGATCGCTGTGAGGCCCGTCCCTGAAGCCCGCGCCGGGCGCCCGCCGACGACCTCGCGCGAGGAGCTGCAGCGCATCGCGCTCGGGCTCTTCGCGGCACGCGGCTTCGAAGAGACGACGCTCGACGACATCGCCGCCGCGGTCGGCGTCAGCCGCCGCACCGTCTTCCGCTACTACCCCTCGAAGAACGACATCGTCTGGGGGGCCTTCGACGAGCAGCTGACCCGCCTGCGCGCGCATCTGGAAGCGGCCGATCCAGCCACGCCGTTGATGGACGTCGTACGCGAGGCGGTCGTGGCCTTCAACGACTACGGGCCGGACGCGATCCCCGAGCTGCGCATCCGCATGGCGCTGATCACCGGCGTGCCCGCGCTCCAGGGCCACGCGATGCTGCGCTACCGCGAGTGGAGCGAGGTGATCGCCCAGTTCGCTGCGCAGCGGCTCGGCGGCGACGCGTCCGACCGCACGCCCCAGGCGATCGCCGGCGCCGCGCTCGGCGTCGCGATGGCGACCTACCGCCACTGGATCGAGCACGAGGACGCCGACCTGATCGCCGAGCTCGACGGGGCCTTCCGCGCGCTGGCCGAGGGGTTCGGGGGGGCCTAGGCCCTGCCGAGGTGCTGGAGCGCGTCCGGCTCCGGGAGGTGGATCCACCCCTCGATGCGCGCCAGCCGCACCTCCTCCTCACCGGCCGGCCGCAGCGTGCGCCCGAGCATGACGGCGCGCGCGATGACCGCGCAGAGCAGGGCGTCGAGCGCGTGGTCGACGGCGACCGCGCGCTCTCGCATCGGCTCCGGGAGCGGCCGCATCCCGAGCCCGGCCGTGAGCCCCTCGAGGATCTCCGCGCGCTGATCGGTCGCGTCTTTGACCTTGTAGCTGCTCGAGGGTTCCAGCCCCCACTGCCGCAGCGCCGCCGCCGGGTAGACCTCGGCGACGCGGCCGTCGCACCCCGAGCGATCGGCGGTCTCGCCCTGCTCCGCGGCGAGGAGGTCGAGCAGCAGCGCGCAGCGGAACGCCGCGATCGCGATGCGATCCGCGGAGACGCTGAGCGGCGTCAGCCCGGTGAGGGCATGGACGGCGCGGTCGGTCGTGCGCAGGCGCAGGCCGCGGCGGTACTCCTCTGCGTCCCGGCCGCGGCCGGGCCACGCCCCGCCCGTCCGGTGTGCGGCGATCGCCTCGAAGAACGGCTCCGGCCAGCCGAACGGCGCGTCGATTCCGACCGCCGAGGCCCCGGCGGCGTCCTCGAGCAGCTGTGCGTCCGATCGCCCGACGGTGAGCGCCTCGACGCGCGGCCCGTCCGATCCCCACGCCATCCGGCAGGAGGCGGTGTTCGCGTCCTGGGCGGCGAGATCGATCCCGATGGTCACGCCGACGCCGCCCATCGGTTCAGCTCCCGGCCGCGTGCGCGTCCAGCAGGGCGATGATCTCGCCGGGGTCGGAGGCGAAGCGCACCAGCTCATCGGGCGATGAGGCGATCACACCCTCCTCGTGCATGCGGCTGAGCTGCAGCTGGAGGCCGTCGTAGAAGCCTGCCGTGTTGAGCACAAGGATCGGCTTGTCGTGGTGCCCCTGGCGTCCCAACTCGATCACCTCGGTGAGCTCGTCGAAGGTGCCGAGTCCCCCGGCGAGCACCACGATCGCGTCGGAGCGCGCGAGCAGCGACTCTTTGCGGTCGCCCAGACTGGAGAACACCTGATACTCGTCGGGCGAGGGGTGATCCCACTCGGTGTAGACGTCGAGCGAGACGGCGATGATGCGCCCGCCGCCATCGCGCACCGCTGTGGCGACGACCTCCATCAGGCCGACGTTCTGCCCGCCCCAGACGAGGTGATGGCCGCCTGCCGCGATGCCAGCGGCGACCTCGCGTGCGTGCGCGACGAACTCCTCCGGCAGGTCGCTGGAGGAGCAGAAAATGCAGACATGCACGCCCTCATTCCTATCAGGCCCGCGGGCGCGCCGCCCGGCGATCAGGCGTCCATGAGCCGCCGCAGTTCGCGCGCGGCCTGCTCGGCGTGCAGCGGGAAGACGAGCTGCGCGCCCTCGAGGTCGGGCTGCGACCAGGCGACCGTCAGGGCGTCGCACTCCTCGTTGGGAGCGAAGGTGCCGAGTGCGTCGAGCTCCAGCGGGCCGGTGCGGCAGAAGACGAGGAGCTGCGTGCCATCGCTCACCGACCGCGCATCCACCGTTTCGACCGCGGTGGAGGCCGGGATCATCGCGGTCTCCTCGTGCAGCTCGCGCAGTGCCGCATCGGCGAGCTGTTCGCCGAGCTCGATGAACCCGCCCGGAAGGCTCCACCCGCGTGGCTCGATCGCGCGGCGGCCGAGCAGCAGGCCGGTGCGGCCATCGGTCGCGTCGACGACGGCAGTGAGGCAGACGGCGACCGGCGCCGGATTGCGCCAGCACCACTCGCCGCACTCGGGACATTGCGGGTGCAGGCCGGTGTCGGTGTGGCGCGCGCCGCAGTGGTGGCAGTGGCGATCGGCAGTCACGCGCGCAGCATAGACGCGGCTGGCCCTCCGATTTGCACGATCTCGGCGGCGAGTCGAGCGCCCAGCGGACCTTCTGGCTGTAATGGGACATCGCGAGGTGCCAGAGCACGAGGCGGTCGTCGGAGGGCGCTGCAGTGGCCGGCGCATACGCGCGGGCGCAGGTTCAACCGGGCGGCCGGGGCGGGCCCTTGCGCCGGCTGGCGCGCGCGCCTGACGGCTGCGGTGCGCTTACCCCGGACGGTCTTCTTGACCTTCCTGGTCTGCTTCAACCGTGACGCGCCCGCTTCCAGTCGCTGGCAATCCCTCAGCCCATTTCCGAGCCTAAAGCGCCAAGAACCGGTGGTGCGCCGCGCGACTCCCCCCGACTTCTTCCCGTCCAGCTAGGCGAACGGCTTCCTCTCGAACTTGTCACAACAGAGATTTGCCAAGCAACGTTTTTGCTCTGTTCGGCCGGATTGCTGTGATGCGCTCGAACCATCGGTGCACAGCAAGGGTTGCTTAGGCAGGCCCGAACAGTCGGCCAGTACGCACCTTTCTACGCGAAGGCTCCAGCGGTACGGTCGCATCTGGTTGCGAACCGATTGGAGGAGACCAATGCCCTACCTACTGCAGCACCTATGGCCTGGGGCCACTGAGGCCCAATGGAATGCAACGACCAATGTTGTCTTTCCCCCGGGATCTCATCCCGCCGGTCAGATCTTTTACGCAGCGGTCGTAGTAGAAGAAGGTGTGGTCGT
>WLNG01000035.1 GCA_009699915.1 Actinomycetota bacterium | reverse complement strand
TTCCCGGCGATCAACGTCAACGACTCGGTCACCAAGAGCAAGTTCGACAACCTCTACGGCTGCCGCCACTCGCTCGTCGACGGCATCAACCGCGCGGTCGACGTCATGCTCGCCGGCAAGCTCTGCGTCGTCTTCGGCTTCGGCGACGTCGGCAAGGGCTCGGCCGAGTCGCTGCGCGCCCAGGGCGCCCGCGTCGTGGTCACCGAGGTCGACCCGATCTGCGCGCTCCAGGCCGCGATGCAGGGCTACTCGGTCCTGACGCTTGAGGATGTCCTCGAAGAGGCCGACGTGTTCATCACGACGACCGGGAACAAGGACATCATCACGCTCGACCACATGCGCCGGATGAAGCACCAGGCGATCGTGGGCAACATCGGGCACTTCGACAACGAGATCGACATCGCGGCGCTCGAGTCCTCCGAGGCTGAGCGGATCAACATCAAGCCGCAGGTCGACAAGTGGCGGTTCCCGGACGGCAAGTCGATCATCCTCCTCTCGGAGGGGCGCCTGCTGAACCTCGGCAACGCGACCGGCCACCCGTCGTTCGTCATGTCGAGCTCCTTCACGAACCAGACGATCGCCCAGATCGAGCTGTTCACGAAGAACGACGAGTACGAGAAGCAGGTCTACGTGCTGCCCAAGCACCTCGACGAGAAGGTCGCCCGGCTCCACCTCGACGCGCTCGGCGTGAAGCTCACCAAGCTGCGCCCCGAGCAGGCCGCCTACATCGGCGTCCCGGTCGAGGGTCCGTACAAGTCGGACCACTACCGCTACTAGGCGTTCGTCATCGCCGCGCAGCGCAAGCCGCCCCATGACATCGCCGACCCGGGTCTCGCCGGGGTCGGCGAGGCGCGGGTGGCCTGGGCTGCGCGGCAGATGCCGGTGCTCGCGCTGGTGCGCGAGCGCTTCGCCGTCGAGCGCCCGCTCGATGGCCTGAACATCGGGCTCTGCCTGCACGTCACCGCCGAGACGGCGAACCTCGTGCGCACCCTGCGCGACGGCGGGGCCGCGGTGGCGCTCTGTGCCGCCAACCCGCTCTCCACGCAGGACGACGCCGCCGCGGCGCTGGTCCGCGATGGCGTGGAGGTCTACGCCGTCCACAGCGAGGACGCGGGTCGCTACGACGAGCACGTCGCCGCGCTCGTCGCGAGTGGCCCGGACATTACGCTCGACGACGGGGCCGATCTCATCACCGTGCTGCACGAGGCGCGCCCGGACCACGTCGCCGGCATGGTGGGGGCGACCGAGGAGACGACGACGGGGCTCGTGCGCCTGCGCGCGATGGACGCCGCCGGCCGGCTCGGGTGCCCGGTCCTCGCCGTCAACGAGTCGCGCACCGAGCGCGCCTTCAACGATCGCTACGGCACCGGCCAATCGACGGTGGACGGCATCCTGCGGGCGACGAACGTCCTGCTCGCCGGTGCGGTCGTCGTGGTCGTCGGCTACGGCTGGACGGGTACCGGCGTTGCCCGCAGCGCCCACGGTCTCGGCGCGAACGTGATCGTCTGTGAGGTCGATCCGATCCGGGCGCTCGAGGCGCGCATGGCGGGCTTCGAAGTCTGCTCGTCGCTCGAGGCCGCCGCTCGCGGCGACATCTTCATCACCGTCACCGGCGGCACAGGCGTGCTCACGCGCGCGCACTTCGAGTGCATGAAGGACGGCGCGATCCTCGCCAACGCCGGTCACTTCGACGTCGAGATCGACCTCGCCGCCCTCGCCGACATGGCTCAGGCCCACCGCGAGGTGCGCCCGCTGGTCGACGAGTTCGACCTCGGCGGGCGGCGCCTCAACCTCCTGGCGCGCGGCCGCGTCGTGAATCTCGCCGCCGCCGAGGGCCACCCATCGGCGGTGATGGATCTCTCATTCGCCACGCAGGCGCTCGCCGTCGAGGAGCTCGTGCGTCGTCGCGGGGAGCTGGGGCCCGGCGTTCACCCGGTGCCGGTCGCCCTGGACCGCGAGGTTGCGAGGCTCAAGCTCGACGCGCTCGGTGTGACGATCGATGAACTCACCCCCGAGCAGGCCGCCTACGCCCGTGCATGGGTGCCGGCCCCGCACGAGGACGCATGAGCGAACACGCCGTCGCGCAGGCGCTCGCAAAGCTGCGCGCCGACGGCGCGGGGGATACCGCCGTAGCCGCCTTCCGTGCGAGCCTCGAGCGGCTGGCTGCCGGCGAGACCGGCATCCTCGCCGAGGAGGATCTAGAACCGGTCATCGCGCTGCCCGACGCCGCGACGCTGCCTCAGCCCGGCGACGCGGCGGCGCAGCTGCTCGACGCGACCGTCGTGATCAAGCTCAATGGCGGCCTTGGCACGAGCATCGGGGTGACCGGACCCAAGTCGCTGCTGCAGGTCAAGGACGGCTTGAGCTTCCTGGACGTCTGCGCGCAGCAGGTGCTCGCGCTGCGCGAGCTGCACGGCGCGCCGCGGCTCCCGCTCGTGCTGCTCAACAGCTTCGCAACGCGCGATGCCTCGCTCGCGGCGCTCGCCCGACACGGATCGCTCTCGGCCGACCTGCCCGCCGACCTGCTCCAGGGCCGCGTGCCCAAGCTGCTCGACGATGGCAGCCTGACACCGGTCAGCTGGGAGGCCGACCCCGCGCTCGAGTGGGCGCCGCCCGGCCACGGGGATCTCTATCCGTCGCTCGTCAGCTCCGGCCTGCTGGACGCGCTCCTGGAGCGCGGCTACCGCTACGCCTTCGTCTCGAACGCCGACAACCTCGGCGCGGTGCTCGATCCGGCGATCCTCGCGTGGATCGCGGCAGAGGGACTCCCGTTCCTGATGGAGGTTGCCGACCGCACACCCGCCGATCGCAAGGGCGGGCATCTCGCCCGGCGCGCCGGCGGCGGGCTCGTCCTGCGCGAGGTCGCGCAGACCGCCCCGGCGGACCTCGATGCCTTCCAGGACATCGAGCGGCACCGCTTCTTCAACACGAACTCGATCTGGCTCGACCTCGACGCCCTCGCCACCGTGCTGGGCCGCGATGGGTCGCTCACGTTGCCGATGATCGTCAATCGCAAGACGGTCGATCCACGTGATCCCTCGTCTCCGGCGGTGGTGCAGCTGGAGAGCGCGATGGGGGCGGCGATCGACGCTTTCGACGGCGCGCAGGCGATCCGTGTCCCGCGCTCGCGCTTCGTCCCGGTGAAGACGACCGACGACCTGCTCGTGCTGCGCTCCGACGCCTACCGGCTTGGGGAGGGCGCGCGCATCGAGCTCGCCACCGGCGCTGGCCGTGTGCCGCTCGTTCGGCTTGACCCGGAGCACTTCCGGCTGCTCGCCGACTTCGAGGCGCGCCTGCCCTTCGGGCCTCCCTCGCTGGAGCAGTGCAGCTCGCTGACCGTCACCGGGGACGTGCGCTTTGGCGCCGACGTCGTCGTGCGCGGCGAGGCGACGGTGACCGGGCCCTGCGCGGTGCCCGATGGCGCCGTGCTCGGCGCCTGAAGCGCGCCCAGAGGCAGCGGGCGCGGATCAAAGGTCCAGGACAGATCGGCCGCGGTGGCGAGCGGCGTCCGCGGGTCGGACGCGAGCACGAGGCGGATTCGTCGCAGATCCTCACTGGTGTCGCGCGTCTCGGCGCTGCAAGGTCGGCCGGATGTGGCACCTGCTGCTCGACCTCCTCGCCCCGGCAGGTTGCTGGGCGTGCGACGGCCACGTTCCCGGCGCGCATCCGCTCTGCGCCGGCTGCGCCGCCGAGCTGCCGTGGCTCGATCCAGGTCAGGACGGTGGGCCCGGCGCGGCTCTCGGACGCTGGTGGGCGCCACTGGACTTCGCCGGCCCCGCGCGCGACCTCGTGCACGCGCTCAAGTTCTCCGCCGCGGCGGGGATCGCCCCGTACCTCGCCTCGCAGATGGCGCTGCGCCGCCCGCAGGGGCTCTTCGCGCCGGGCGTGACGCTGGTTCCCGTTCCTGCCCACCCGCTGCGCCGGCGCCGACGCGGCTTCGACCACGCCGATGCGCTCGCCGTGGCGCTCGGCGTGCGCCTGGGCCTGCCGGTGGCGCGCGTGCTGCGCCGCGATGCCCGCCCCGGAGCGCGCCAGCGTGGCCTCGGCCGCGGGTCGCGGCTGGCTGGAGCGGCGCTCGGTGTGCGCGCCGCCGGCCTCGCACCGCAGCGCTGCGTCCTGATCGACGACGTCCGCACGACCGGCGCCACGCTCGAGGCGTGCGCGGTGGTGCTGCGCGCCACCGGAGCCCTGCGCGTCGACGCGGCCACCTTTGCCCGGGTGCCCTAAGCCCCCACCCGCCGGTAGGATCAGTTCCCATAGGCGATCCGCAAGGAGCGATCATGCAGCTCGAAGTCACGGGGCGTCACGTGCCCATCACGGAGGAGATGCGCGAGCTGACGGAGCAGCGCCTTGAGCGACTGGAGCGTCAGGTTCCCGAGGGAACGTTCTGCCGCGTAACGCTCACCGAGCAGCACAACCCGGCGATTCCCGAGCACTTCCACGTCGAGGCGACGCTGCAGATGCCGGGGGCGACGATCCACGCCGAGGCCGATTCGCGCGAGCTCGGTCCCTGTCTCGGACATGTGGTCGACGAGCTCCAGCGCCAGGTGCACCGGCATCTCGACAAGGCGCGCCTCGGTCGCCGCGCGGGCGGCGAGACGATTCGCCGCGCCGACGAGGTGTAGGGACCCCTGGCCCGGCAGCGGGCTTCTGAACGCCCTCTCAAGACCGGTCTGAACGGCCCCCATCCGCCGCTATGCTGCGGCCATGGGTCTGCTCGAAAAGGCGCTGAATATCGGAGAGGGCAAGCAGTTCCGCCTCTACGAGAAGCGCATCGCCGCGATCTCGGCGCTTGTCGACGAGCTTGAGGCGGTCTCAGACGAGCAGCTGCGCGAGCGCACCGACGTGCTGCGCCGGCGCGTCCAGGAGGACGGCGAGAGCCTCGACGACGTCCTCGAGGAGTGCTTTGCGATCGTGCGCGAGGCCGGTCGTCGCACGATGGCGATGCGCCACTTCGACGTCCAGCTGATCGGCGGAATGGTCCTGCACGGCGGCAACATCGCCGAGATGAAGACCGGCGAGGGCAAGACGCTCACGGGCACGCTCGCCGTCTGCCTGAACGCGCTTGCGGGGCGCGGCGTTCACGTCGTCACCGTGAACGACTACCTCGCGCGTCGTGACGCGGAGTGGATGAGTCCGATCTACGACATCCTCGGATTCTCCTGGGGCGTGCTGCAGAACATGCAGCCGGGCGATGAGAAGGTCGCCGCCTACGCCGCGGACATCACCTACGGCACCAACTCGGAGTTCGGCTTCGACTACCTGCGCGACAACATGGCGCAGAGCCTCGAGGAGAAGGTCCAGCACGGTGGGCGCATCGGCGAGGACGGGCGACCGCTCGCCATGCACAACTTCGCGATCGTCGACGAGGTCGACAACATCCTCATCGACGAGGCGCGTACGCCGCTGATCATCTCCGGCGCTCCCGAGCAGGCGGCCGATCTCTACCAGACGTTCGCGCGGCTGGCCCCGCAGATGGAACCGGGGAAGGCGCCGGAGGGCATGGATCCGCGCACGAAGCGCGACTTCGTCGCCGACTTCGACTTCGAGTTCGACGAGAAGCACAAGACCGTCGCCGTTACCGAGCGCGGCGTCGCCAAGGCGGAGAAGTTCCTCGGCGTCAGCCACCTCTACCGCGCCGAGAACGGCCACCTGGTCAACCACCTCATCCAGTCGCTCAAGGCGCAGTCGCTCTACAGGCGCGACGTGGACTACGCCGTCGTCGACGGCGAGGTGATGATCATCGACGAGTTCACCGGCCGCATCCTCGAAGGGCGGCGCTGGTCGGAGGGCCTGCATCAGGCCGTCGAGGCGAAGGAGGGGGTGCGCGTTCAGGAGGAGAACCAGACGCTCGCCACGATCACGCTGCAGAACTACTTCCGCCTGTACGACAAGCTCGCCGGGATGACCGGCACCGCGCTCACCGAGGCCACCGAGTTCAAGAAGATCTATGACCTCGGGGTCGTCCAGATCCCGACCAACCGGCCGATGGTCCGCGAGGACCGCAACGATCAGGTCTACAAGACCCGCGACGGCAAGTGGGGGGCGCTGCTCCGCGAGATCGAGGCACGTCACGCGACCGGCCAGCCGGTGCTCGTCGGCACGATCTCCGTCGAGGTCTCCGAACTGCTCGGCGAGCGCCTGAAGCGTCAGGGGATCGCCCACGCGGTCCTCAACGCGAAGCCCGAGTACGCCGAGCTCGAGGGTGAGACGATCGCCGAGGCCGGCCGCCCCGGCGCCGTCACGATCGCGACGAACATGGCCGGCCGCGGAGTCGACATCAAGCTCGGCGGCAGCCCCGAGCATCTCGCCCGCCGTGAGCTTGCAACGCGCGGGCTGAGGCCCGACTCCCCGGACTGGGACGGGGCGTTCGCCGAGGTTCTTTCCAAGATGGAGGCGCAGGTCGCCGCCGACCGAGAGGTCGTGATGGCTGCGGGCGGGCTCTACATCTGCGGCACCGAGCGCCACGAGTCGCGCCGCATCGACAACCAGCTGCGCGGCCGCTCCGGCCGTCAGGGGGACCCCGGTGAGTCGCGATTCTTCCTCAGCGCCGAGGACGATCTCGTGCGCCTCTTCGCGGGCGACCGCATCTACAACATCCTCGACAGGCTCGGCACGGTTGACGACGCGGGCAATGAGGAGCCCATCGAGGCCGGGATTCTCAGCAAGCAGATCGAGAAGGCCCAGCGGAAGGTCGAGGAACAGAACTTCCTCATCCGCAAGCGCGTCCTTGAGTACGACGACGTGATGAACGAGCAGCGCCGCATCGTCTACGCCTACCGCGACGACGTCCTCGAGGGGAAGGACCTCGGCGAGCAGGCGCGCTCGGAGGTCACTGCGGTGCTTGAGCGGCTTGTCGACGAGTACACGCCGGGCGATTACATCGAGGACTGGGATCTCGACGGCCTCTTCGTCGCCCTCAATGACATCCTGCCGAGTGACGCGCTCCCGGAGGGTCTCGACGCGCGCCGGGTCGCCTCCAGCAGCCTCGATCGCAACGAACTGACCGACCTCATCGTCTCGCGCGCGATCGAGCTCTACGAGGCCCGCGAGGCCGGCTTCGGGGACGAGCTGATGCGCGCGCTGGAGCGCTACTTGCTGCTCCAGATCATCGACAATCGTTGGCGCGAGCACCTCTACGACATGGACTACCTGCGCGAGGGCATCCACCTACGCGGATTCGCCCAGATCGAGCCGATCGTCGCGTACAAGAACGAGGCCTTCACGCTCTTCACCGACCTGATGAACTCGATCTGGTCCGATTTCGCGCGGATGGTCTACCACGTCGAGGTGGAGGTCGAGGTCGAGGGCGGCGAAGCTGAGCCCCCGTCCTTCGGTGCTCCGGCCGGCAGCCAGACGCGCGCCGGGTCGGTCACCTACTCCGGCGGCAGCGCCGCGCTTGGCGCCGGCGCAATGGTCGAGGCGGCCGCCGAGGCCGGACTCGATCCGGGGCTCGAGGCACCAGTCGCACCGGTCGTCGAGCAGCGCCGCGTCGCCGACGACGAGGCGATCGGGCGCAACGACCCGTGCTGGTGCGGCTCGGGACAGAAGTACAAGAAGTGCCACGGGGCCTGAGCGCCGGCGCGTGGCTGCGCGCCGCGTGGTGCTAGCGTCGCCGACGTGGCCGCGGTCCCCGTCCCAGAGAGCACCCCGCAGCGCGTCGCGGCGGTCCGCGAGCAACTGACATCGCTTGCCGCATACCTCCAGCCGGAGGAGCTCGCCGGCCGTGTCACCGAGCTCGAGGGCCGCATGGGCGAGCAGGGATTCTGGGACGACCAGGAGCAGGCGACGAAGGTCAGCGCCGAGCACGCGCGCGCCTCGCGCCGCCTGGAGAGCTGGCAGACGCTCGCCGGCGACGTCGAGGATCTCGGCACGCTGATCGAGCTCGCCGACGAGGACCCCTCGCTCGGTGAGGAGATCGACCAGCAGCTTGCGGGCATCGAGTCGCGTCTGGCGGCGCTGGAGGAGGAGCGGCTCTTCTCAGGCACCTACGACGGGGGCGACGCGCTCGTGACCGTCAATGCAGGCGCCGGCGGCACCGACGCGCAGGACTGGGCCGAGATGGTGCTGCGGATGATGATGCGCTGGTCCGAGAGCCGTGGCTTCAAGGTTGAGCTGCTGGAGGCGAGCGCGGGCGAGGAGGCGGGAATCAAGTCCGCGACCTTCCGCGCAGAGGGTGAGAACGCCTACGGCCTCTTCTCTGCCGAGCGCGGCGTCCACCGGCTGGTGCGACTGTCGCCCTTCGACTCCGCCAATCGCCGCCAGACGTCGTTTGCGGGGGTTGAGGTCGCGCCCGTCGTCGACGAGGTCGGTGACGTGGAGATCGATGACGACGACCTGCAGGTCGACACCTATCGCGCCTCAGGAGCAGGCGGCCAGCACGTCAACAAGACCGATTCGGCGGTGCGCATCACCCATCGGCCGAGCGGCATCGTCGTCCAGTGCCAGAACGAGCGCTCGCAGACCGCCAACAAGGACACCGCGATGAAAATGTTGCGGGCGAAGCTGCTGGAGCTGGAGGAGCGCCGCCGCGCCGAGGAGATCGCCCGCGAGAAGGGCGAGGCGCAGGACGTGAACTTCGGCTCGCAGATCCGCAGCTACGTCCTGCACCCGTACACGATGGTCAAGGACCATCGGACCGCTTTTGAGATGGGCGACGCCCAGCGCGTGCTCGATGGCGATCTCGACGGTTTCGTCCGCGCCGAGCTGCTGCGCGCCGCCGGAACGGCGACCACGGGCTGAGCCGTGCTGGACGAGGCGACCCGACGCGAGCTCGAGGACGTCGTCGCCCGCGCGCTTGCCGAGGATGTCGGGGACGGCGACCGCACGTCGCTGGCCACCGTGGCGCAGGATGCGCGCGCCGTCGCCCGCATCACGCAGAAGCAGCCGGGAGTGCTCTTCGGGCTGGACGCCGCCGAGCTCGCCCTGCGGACGCTCGATCCGCAGGTCCAGCTCGTGCGCGAGGCGCCCGAAGGCCAGTGGCGTGAAGGCGGGCCGGTCCTGACCGCAACCGGCAGCGCACGCGGCCTGCTCGCCGCGGAGCGCACCGCGCTGAACCTCCTGCAGCGACTCAGCGGCGTCGCCACGCTCGCCGCCCGCTACGTGCAGGCCGTCGAGGGAACCGGCGCGCGAATCCTCGACACGCGCAAGACGACGCCGGGAATGCGCCTGCTCGAGAAGGCCGCCGTGCGCGCCGGCGGCGCCGTGAACCATCGGATCGGCCTCTGGGACGAGATCCTCATCAAGGAGAACCACGCGTATCTGGCGGGCGGCGTCGGCGAGGCGGTGCGCCGTGCACGCGAGGCCTCGCCCGAACTGCCGCTGGAGGTCGAATGCCGCTCGCTCGGCGACGTCGACGCTGCGCTCGCGGCCGGTGCGCAGCGCCTGCTGCTGGACAACATGGCTCCCG
>WLNG01000034.1 GCA_009699915.1 Actinomycetota bacterium | reverse complement strand
GGCGCCGAGGTCATCAAGGTTGAGCGGCCGGGTTCCGGTGATGACACTCGCCAGTGGGGACCGCCCTTCGATCCCAGCGGCCGCGCGACGTACTTCGAGTCGGTCAATCGCAACAAGTCGAGCATCGCGATCGATCTGGGCGACCCGGCAGGCCTTGCCAGCGCGCAGGAGCTCGCCGCGGGCGCCGACGTCGTCGTCGAGAACTTCCGGCCCGGGCTGATGGACCAGCTCGGGCTCGGCTATGACGATGTGCGCGCCGCCAACCCCGCGGTCATCTACTGCTCGGTGACGGGCTTCGGCTCCGGAGCCGGCGCGCAGCTTCCCGGCTACGACCTCCTGATCCAGGGGCTCGGCGGGCTGATGAGCATCACCGGCCAGGCCGGGGGCGAGCCGCAGAAGGTCGGTGTCGCCCTCGTCGACGTGCTCGCTGGGCTCTACGCGACCGTGGGGATCCTCGCTGCGCTGCGCCACCGCGATGCGACCGGCGAAGGCCAGCTCGTCGAGGTGGACCTCTTCGGCGCGCTGCTCGCCTCGCTCGTCAACCAGGCCTCCGCGTTCACCGCGGGCGGCGTCGTGCCCGAGCGCATGGGCAACGCCCACCCGAGCATCTCGCCGTACGAGCTGCTTCCGACGGCCGACGGCGACCTGCTCTTGGCAGTCGGTAACGATCGCCAGTTCACGGCCGCCTGCGAGGTTCTCGGCGAAGCCGCGCTGGCGACGGACGAGCGCTACGCGACCAACCCTGCGCGCGTCGCCAACCGCGTCGTGCTGCGCGAGCAACTGGTCGGGCTGCTCGCTGCGCGACCGGCCGCCGAGTGGGCGCAGTTGCTCACGCAGGCGCGCGTCCCCGCGGGAGCCGTCAACGACATCGCCGCCGCGTTCGCGCTCGGCGAGCAACTGGGGATGGAGCCGATCGTCGAGATCCCGAGAGCCGACGGGTCGACCGCGCGCGTCACGCGCAACCCGATCCGGCTCTCGGCAACCCCGCCGACGTACCGTCTGCCGCCGCCGGATCTGCCCGGGGCCTAGGGCGTGACCGGCGTCGAGCCGAGGTTCATCGCCACGTACTTCGTCTCCAAGTACTCCTGCAGACCTTCGTGGCCACCCTCGCGGCCGTAGCCCGAATGCTTGACGCCCCCGAACGGGGCCCCGGCATTCGAGACCATCCCCTGGTTGAAGCCGATCATTCCGGTCTCCAGCGCCTCCATCACGCGGAAGGCGCGGCTGACATCCTGCGCGAAGAGGTAGGCCACCAGGCCGTATTCGGTGTCGTTGGCCATCGCGACGGCCTCCTCCTCGGTCGAGAAGGTCGTGATCGGCGCGACCGGGCCGAAAATCTCCTCGCGCAGCACGCGCGCGTCGGCCGGGACGTCGCGCAGGACGGTGGGACGGTAGAAGTACCCCTGCTCACCGGCAGGCTCACCGCCCGTGACGAGCGTCGCGCCGCGTCCGATCGCATCGCTGACGAGCTCGTGGACCCCATCGCGCGCCGACGCGTCGATCAGCGGTCCGACGTTCGCCGCCGGGTCGGTCCCGCGTGCGACCGTCAGGCCGCCCATGCGCTCGGCGAGCCGCGAGGCGAACTCCCCGGCGACCGCCTCGTGGACGATGAAACGGTTGGCGCTCGTGCACGCCTCGCCCATGTTGCGCATCTTCGCGAGCAGGGCGCCCTCGACTGCGAGGTCCAGATTCGCGTCCTCGAAGACGAGGAAGGGCGCGTTGCCACCCAGCTCCATCGACATCCGCAGGAGCTGCTCGGACGCCTGCGCGACCAGCTGCCGACCGACCTCGGTTGAGCCGGTGAAGGAGAGCTTGCGCGCCCGGGGATCGCGGATCAACGGCTCCATCAGGTCGCCGGAGCGCTTGGCGGTGACGATGTTCAGGACGCCCGCGGGGAGGCCCGCCTCCTCGAGGATCTGCGCCATCGCGAGCATCGAGAGCGGCGTCTGCTTTGCGGGCTTTACGACGCAGGTGCAGCCCGCGGCGATCGCTGGCCCCACCTTGCGCGTTCCCATCGCCAAGGGAAAGTTCCACGGGGTGATGAAGATGCACGGCCCGACCGGCTGCTGCATCGTGAGTACGCGGCTCAGGCCGTTCTCGGCAACCTGGAAGCGGCCGTTGATCCGCACCGCCTCCTCCGCGTACCAGCGGAAGTAGGCAGCCGCATACGCGACCTCGCCGCGCGATTCGGCGAGCGGCTTGCCCATCTCCAGCGTCATCAGCAGCGCAAGCTCGTCCACGCGCGCCATCATCAACTCGTAGGCGCGGCGCAGGATCTCACCGCGGTCGCGCGGTGCCATCAGGCGGAACGACGCGAACGCCTCGGTCGCCGCGGCCAGTGCCGCCTCCCCGTCGGCCGCCGTCGCGTCGGCGACCTCGGTGAGCGTTTCGCCGGTCGCGGGATCCTCGACGGGGAGCGTCCCGCCGCCGCTGGCGGGCCGCCACTGGCCGCCGATGAAGAGCGTCGTGCGGACGTTGTCGAGGGCGGCCTGTTCCATCGCCGGGCTGATCGTCGTCATGGGCCGGAGCCTACCCGAGCGAGGGGGCTCGCTGTCGGAAAGTGGAAACCATTCCACCCATTGATTATCTGACCTCTCCGAGCCTGCCACGCGGCGCTCGAGTGCGGCCGAGCGAATGCGCTCAGCCGATCTCGAGCAGGACCTTCCCAAGCGTTCCGGCCTCGACCAGGTCATGAGCCGAGGCGGCCTGCGCAAGCGGGATCGGGTGCACCGGCGGCGGCTGGAGCGCCCCGTCGGCGAGCGCTCCGCTGACGCCCTCGACCGCCGCGGCGAGCGTCTCCGGCGCAAGGCCGGTGACGGAGATGAAGCGCAGCGTCGTGTTCTTCAGGATCAGCGAGAGGATCGGGACGGAGGCGTCGGTCCCGCCATCGTCGGCATAGGCGACGATCGTCGCGTGCGGCCTCAGGTGCGCGAGATCGAGCGGTAGGTTGCGCGCGAGCGAGACATCCACGATGAGGTCGAGCCCGTCGGGTGCGGCCGCGCCCAGCTGCTCGCCGGAATCCGGTTCGCGATAGCGGATCACCGCCTCGGCTCCTGCGGCCTGCGCGAGCGCGGCCTTCTCGTCGGTCGAGGCGGTGGCGATCACGCGGGCGCCCATCCAGCGCCCGAGCTGGATCGCCGCATGGCCGACCGCGCCTGCGCCACCGGTCACCAGCACGGTCTTCCCGGCGGGCGAGCCCTCCGTCGTCAGCGCGCGGTGCGCCGTCAGCGCGGGAATGCCGAGCGATGCCCCCAGTTCCATCGAGGCGTTCTCCGGCAGTGGGACCGCCCATGCCTCCGGCACGACGGTCATCTGCGCGGAGGTGCCGCGACCGTCGTTCATGATCGCGTAGTGGAGCCAGACCCGCTCGCCGATGCGCGCCGCCGCGACGCCCTCGCCGACGGCGTCGATCACGCCCGCTCCGTCGAAGCCGGGGATCGCGAACGGCTCCGGTGGCGCTGCCAGACCGGCGCGCAGCTTCCAGTCCACCGGGTTGATGCCGGAGAAGGCGACCCGCACCCGCACCTCGCCGGGGCCCGGTTCTGGATCGGGCAGCTCGCGCAGTTCGAGTACCGACGAGGGTCCGTTCTTCGCATATGTGATCGCCTGCATCAGGCGAACCTAGGCGACCCGCGGGGTCGTCGCCAGCGGCGCGTGCCGGGCGCTGGGGCGACCCCCAAAGAGCTCGTGCTCCTGCGCTGGCATCGATGGAGCTCCCCGCCGTAGGGTCGATTCGCATCGATGTGAACCGACAGGAGGAATTGAATGGGCTCGCTTGAGGGCAAGGTGGCATTTATCACGGGCGGCGCGCGCGGCCAGGGTCGCAGCCACGCGCTGGCGCTGGCGCGGGAGGGCTGCGACATCGTGGTCTGCGACCTCGAGTCGCCGAAGTTGGATTCGGTCCCCTACGACCTCGCGGCTCCCGGACAGCTCGAGGAGACGCAGCGCCTTGTCGAGGAGCTCGACCGTCGCTGTCTGGCGATCACCGCCGACACGCGCGATCGCCGCGCGATGGAGGCGTGCGTCGACGAGGCGCTCAGCGCCTTCGGCCGGCTCGACATCCATCTCCCGAACGCGGGCATCTGGGCGGCGTCCCCGCTCGCCGAGATGACCGATGACCAGTGGGATCGCGTCGTCGACATCAACCTGACCGGCGTCTTCAACTCGATGCGTGCCGCGATGCAGCCGATGATCGAGCAGAAGTCCGGCCGGATCATCGCCACCGCCTCCACGGCGGCCCGCTCGGGGATGATGAACTTCGGCAACTACGTCGCCGCGAAGTGGGGCGTTCTGGGCCTTGTGAAGACGGCGGCGCTGGAGCTGGCGCCGTACAACATCACCGTCAACGCGATCTGCCCGGGGGCGGTGAGCACCGACATGATGCTCGGCAACGAGGCGCTCTACCGGATCTTCCGTCCGGACCTGGAGAACCCGACCACGCAGGACGTCGAGGAGACGATCATGGCGGTGATCAGCAAGCTGCCGAAGCCGTGGATCGAGCGGGAGGAGATCTCCGGCCTCGTCGTCTTCCTAGCCTCCGATGCCGGCCGCAGCATCACCGGCACCGGGATCGACATCAACTCGGGCCTGAGCGCCACCTGGTCGGCGTAGAAGACGCCGTCTTCCTGCCCGCGGCCGCCCGGAGTGACTGTCAGGTGCGACAGTCCCGCCCGGGCGTGCCGCCCCCGTAGGGTCGGCTCGAAGAGGACCCCGAGCTTGGGAGTGGCAGATGATGGATGCAGGCGGTTCGAACGATCCATCCGGCACCCCCGGGGCCGGAGATGCCTTCGTCTTCCGGGCCGGTGACGACGGCTGGTCGGTGCACTGCAGCGCCTGCGACCATCGCTACGGGCCGGCCGACGCCGATCCGAAGCTCGGCGCCGTCCTGCGCGAGCGCTCGATCACCGATCTGAGCCCGCTCAACGCCGCCGGGTTCGTCGACCGGATCGTTGCGCGCGAGTTCTACTGCCCGTCCTGTGCGCTGCTGATCGCGGTGAACGTCCAGCAGGTGGGCGACCCGATCATGCTCGAGTGGCGGCTCGATCCCACGACGCTCGCGGCAGCGGGCTGAGGGGGCGCGGCATGTACAACGTCGCCGTCGACATCGGAGGGACCTTCACCGACTGCGTCGTCCATGACGTCGCCGGGGGGCGCGTGGTCGCGGCGAAGTCGCCGTCGCGCAGGGACGATCTGGCGGCCGGCGTGCTCGGTTCCGTGCAGGCGGCCGCCGACCGGCTCGGAATCCCGCTCGAGGACATTCTGCGCGGCACCGAGCGCTTCATCCACGGCTCGACGGTCGCGACGAACGCGATGATCGAGCGCGACGGCGCCGGCACGGCGTATCTCACCTCCGCCGGTCACGAGGACACGCTCGCGATCGGCAAGATCTTCCAGAAGCGCGCGGGGCTCAGTGAGCGCGAGATCTCGCACCTCAACCGCCTCTCGATGGCCGACCCGCCGCTGGTCGAGCGCGAGCTGGTCTTCGGCGTCGCCGAGCGCCTCGATTACCGCGGCCGCGTCGTGCTGCCGCTGACGGAGGCGGAGATCGCTCTCGCTGTCGAGCGCGTGCGCGACTCCGGCGCCCGGGCGGTCGCCATCTGCCTGCTTTGGAGCTTCCTCAACCCCGACCATGAGCGGCGCCTCGCCGACGCGATCAGCGCCGCGCTGCCCGACGTGTACGTCTCCGCGTCGGTGGACGTCTCCCCGGTGCTCGGGGAGTACGAGCGCGGCGTGACGACCGCGCTGAACGCGTATCTCGGGCCGCCGATCTCGGCCTACCTCGGCGAGCTGCAGGACCGGCTGAGCGCAGCAGGCCTCGCCGCGCCCGTTCTGCTGATGACCGCCGAGGGCGGCGTCGTCCCGATCGAGAGTGCGCGCCGTCGCCCGGTCAGCCTGCTCGACAGCGGCCCGGTGGGCGGGACGCTCGGCTCGCGCTTCGTCGGGCGCGCCTACGGCGAGCCGAACGTCATCTGCACCGACGTCGGCGGGACCTCGTTCGACGTCTCGCTCGTGATCGGCGACATGCTCCAGCTCGAGAACGAGCCGGTGATCGCGCAGTACGCCTTCAAGGTTCCGAAGGTGGCGGTCAAGAGCATCGGCGCCGGCGGCGGCTCGATCGCCTGGATCGATCAGATCGGCGTGCTCAAGGTCGGCCCGCAGTCGGCGGGTGCGCGGCCCGGGCCGGCCTGTTACGGCCTCGGCGGAACGGCGCCGACGGTCACCGACGCCAACGTGATCCTCGGCTACCTGAACCCGGAGAACTTCCTCGGCGGTGCGATGACACTCGACCGCGAGGCCGCCGTGCGCGCCTTCGAGCCGCTCGCCGAGCGCCTTGGGCAGACGGTTGAGGAGACCGCGGCGGGCGTGCACCGGATCATGAACGCGCACATGGCCGATCTCCTGCGCGCGTCGAGCATCGAGCGCGGCCACGACCCGCGCGAGTTCGCCCTCTTCGCGTACGGCGGCGCCGCGGCGACCCATGCGATCGGCTACTCCGCCGAGGCCGGCGTGAAGGGCATCCACGTGCTCGCCGAGGCGACCGCCTTCAGCGCGCTCGGGATGCTGACCGCCGACCTCGAGCACTCATTCGAGCGCGCGCTGCCGGTCTCGACGCCGTTCTCCGATGAGGATCTGGGGGCGATCTCCGGACTCTTCGCGCAGCTGCGCGAGGCCGCCGAGGAGCAGCTGCGCGACGAGGGCGAAGACGTTGCGCACGCGCGTTTCCGTCGTCGGCTGCTGATGCGCTTCCGCGCCCAGGTCCACGAGATCGAGATCGACGTCCCCGAGGGGCTCGAGCTCGACCATGACGGGATCGCGACGCTGCTCGACGTCTTCACCGCGCGCTACGAGCAGACCTATGGCGAGGGATCGGCCTACCCGGAGGCCGGCGTCGAGATCACGACCTTCCGCCTGACGGCGACGGTGCCCACATCGGTGCGCGAGCTGCCGCGTCCGGAGCCCGCCACCACCGACGTGGAGCAGGCGCGCACCGGCGAGCGCGAGGCGTACTTCGACGGCCATGGCCGCATCCCGATGGCGGTCTACGACGGCGAGGCGCTCGCTCCCGGCCATCGGGTTGAGGGGCCGGCGGTGATCGAGCGTTACGGCGACAGCGTGCTGCTGCCGCCCGGCTTCTCGGCCGAGGTGGACGACCTCGGTTCGATCTACGTGCCGATTCCGGAGGCCTCCGAGGCGGCCGGTGAGCACGCCGCGCTGCGTGACGGCCGCCTGGACCCGATCACCTACGAGGTGATCCGCAACCGGCTCTGGGCGATCAACGACGAGCAGGCCCAGACGGCTGCCCGCAAGTCCGGCAGCCAGTTCATCTACGAGGCGTTCGACTTCAACGCGGGCCTGCTCGACGCGCAGGGCGACGGTCTCTTCGCCGGCGTCTACGTGCTCTTCCACACCACCGGGCTCGACATGACGGTGAAGGCGATCGTCGAGCGCTTCCCGGAGATCCGCGACGGGGACATGTTCATCACGAACGACCCGTGGGTGGGTGCGATCCACTTCAACGACTTCGTCGTCGTCACGCCGGTCTTCTCAGATGGGGAGATCGTCGCCTGGGGTGCCCTCGTCATGCACTATCAGGACGTCGGCGGCCCGGTCCCGGGCAGCTTCGTGGTCGGCGCGACGAACGTCTTCGAGGAGTGCCCGATCATCACGCCGCTGAAGCTGATGGATGCTGGCCGCTACTGCTCGGAGGTCGAGACGCTGCTGCTGCGCAACACGCGCACGCCGACGATGAACGCACTCAACCTGCGCGCCACGGTGGCCTCGCAGATGACGACGAAGCGGCGCGTGCTCGAGGTGATCGACCGCTACGGCAGGGAAGCGTTCCGTGCAGCCTGCGACCAGATCCAGGAGGAGGTCGCCGAGACCGTCGGTGCGCGGCTGGATCAGATCCCCGACGGCGAGTGGTACGACCACGTCTACCTCGATCACGACGGCGTCAACTACGAGCTGTACGAGGTGAAGCTGAAGCTCACTAAGCGCGGGCGCAAGCTGACCTTCGACTTCACCGGCACCGCGCCACAGGCGCCGGGGATGATCAACGGGACGATCACCGGCCTGCGCGGAGGCGTGATGGTCGCGATGCTCGTGATGCTCGGGTACGAGATTCCGTGGTCGACCGGCGGCCTGCGCGACATCGTCGAGATCATCACCGAGTCGGGGACCGTCAACAACTGCGACTACCCCGCTGCCTGCAGCGGCGGGAGCGTCTGCGCTGAGGAGGCGACCGAGAACCTCGCGGGCACGGTCGTCGGGAAGATGCTCGCCTCGAGCGGGCGTCTGCGCGACGAGTCGATGGCGGTCTGGTACCCGTACTTCAACATCGTCATCCTCGCGGGGCTCGATCAGTACGGCGACCCGCTGGCGCACCTCATGTTCGACAACGCGGCCGGCGGCGGCGGCGCGCGCAGGTGGGGCGACGGCGTGGACTGCGGCGGGTACTTCGAGTCGGTCTCCTGCGTCTGCCCGAACGTCGAGTCCAACGAGAAGATCTTCCCGGTGCTGGAGCTTTTCCGGCGGCGTGCGGCCGGCAGCTACGGCCACGGCCGTCACCGCGGCGGGACCGGGATCGAGATCGGCACGATCTCCTACGACGTCGACGCCGACCTCGAGGTGATCATCACGACCCACGGCGTGGCGCTCCCCGGGGCCCCCGGGCTCTACGGGGGTCTGCCGTGCGCGATCAACTCGAATGTCATCCTGCGCGGAGCCGACGCGCGCGAGCAGCTGCTCGGCGGGCACCTCGTCTCAGGCGAGGCCGAGATCGGCTCCGAGGAGCGCGAGGTGCTCGAGGCGAAGGCGCGCACGGTGCTCCGTCCCGGCGATCTGATGCTCACCCGCAACGAGGGCGGCCCCGGCTTCGGCGACCCGCTCACGCGCGACGCGGCGCTCGTTGACCGCGACCTGCGCGCAGGCCTCTGCCTGCCCGGCGATGCCGAGGCGATCTACGGCGTCGTGCAGAACGGGTCGGGGCACGATCCCGCCGCGACGCAGGCGCGCCGCGAGGAGCTGCGACGCGAGCGCCTCGCCGGCGCGATCCCGGTCAGCGAGGCGATCGAGCGCTACGGCGTGGAGGGTGCGGTCGGCTGAGCCGGGTGCGCCTGCGCCCAGTCGACGATCCGCTGCGAACCCTGGATGACCTCGCCGTCGTCGGTGACGAGCAGCGGCACCCAGCTGCTGCCCTTCGGCGAGAGCTCGCGCACTTCGCGTCGTCCGCGCGTGGCGTTGAGCCAGTCCGGCAGCGGCCCGAGGCCGTAGGACTTGATCACCTCGGGCGTGTAACCGACATCGCGCAGGGCCGTGTGCGCGTACTCGCAGACGTGGCCGTGCGGGCGGCTCGGGAGCTTCAGACCCTTGAACGTTCCCCAGCAGACGTAGAGCTTCATGGGAGAGACGCTACCGCCAGGCCCGGGTGGATCGCCAGCCG